>JAAOZN010000037.1 GCA_011605775.1 Nitrososphaerota archaeon
GCAGATCGTTGAGCTTTTCGTGCAAGACGTAATTCTGCCGATGGAAGCTGCTGCGCATCTTCTAAATGTAGCGAGATTTATTGACGAACTACTTACAAAGTTCTACGGGTTAGAAGCTGTTTACAACTTTAAAGACAAAGACGATCTTATTGGCTGCTTGATTGTAGGGCTTGCCCCACACACTTCAGTCGGCGTTTTAGGGCGGGTAATCGGCTTCACCGACACACAAGTATGCTACGCACACCCATATTGGCATTCAGCAAAAAGGCGTGATTGTGATGGAGACGGTGACAGCATTATGTTGCTGCTTGATTTATTCCTAAACTTCTCTAGAGAGTTTCTACCTGAGCAGATAGGCGGCTTAATGGACGCACCTCTTCTTTTACAACCCATAATCCTTCCAAAGGAACTTCAGCGGCAAGCCCACAACTTTGACTGTGCAGCAGAATACCCTCTCGCCTTCTATGAAGCTACTCTGAGAAGAGAAATGCCGCAGAATGTTTTGGATCTGATCGACGTTGTGAGGAAAAGGTTAAATAAGAAGGAGCAATACGAGGGCTTCCACTTTACACACCACACAAACTATCTAGCAATAGGTAGATCCAGAAGTGCCTACTCCACACTAAAAACCGTGGCTGAAAAAGTGGAGAAACAGGTTGAGTTGGCTTCGTTAATAAGAGCTGTAGACCCAGCGATAGTTGTCTCTTCGGTGCTTAAAACTCATCTACTACGTGATATACAGGGGAACTTAAGCGCGTACACGACCCAGAAGTTCAGATGCAGAAGATGCGGCGAAAGTTTTAGGCGCATACCTTTACGGGGCATCTGCCCGGTCTGTGGAGATGTGCTTCTGGCTACGGTAAGCCAGAGCTCTATTGAGAAGTATGTTGGTCTAGCTGCTAGGCTGCTGAATAGATTTGATGTCGAAGAGTATCTAAAGAAGCGATTTGATGTATTGATGAGAGAATTAGAGGAGCTCTTTGGAACTAAGCAAAGCAGATTGCAAGCAGATTTACTTTCTTACCTATCTTCTGAGTAGCGTTATTCTATCTTATCTTGATGTAAGAGTAGGCTTCTCTCTTGCTTTCAAAAGCGTAGTGAACCTTTTGATAGCTCATCCTAAACGCTCTAACCTTTTCACGTACAATTTTTGGCTCCGCTTTATCTACTATCACCATCTTTATGAATTCGGCGATCTCCTCCATTTCACCCTCTTTCATACCCAATCTCGTAACTTCAGCTACCCCTAATCTGAGCCCACCTGGTTGCATATAGTTTCGACCGGCTTTAACGTCACCCGGAATAAGCTGCCTATTGACTATAATATTGCATTCTTCGAGCGCCTTCTCTAAAGTACCGCCGTCACCATACTTCGTAACATCCAAAACTACCTGGTGAGATCTAGTAAATCCTTTTTCAGCACCAAGAACTTGAATTCCTCTGTTGTAGAGTGCTTGCGCTAATGCTTTCGCATTCTTAACGACTTGGGATGCATAGGCTGAGCCGAACTCCAACATCTCTGCAAACGCTATCGCCTTACCAGCCATGTGATGAAGATGATGATTGCTTGTGGTCCCTGGAAAGACCGCTTTCTTTATCTGTTTAGCAAACTTTAGGAATGAAACGATAGCTCCGCCTTGAGGTCCGAAGAGTGTCTTGTGCGTGCTGAGTGTCATAACATCTGCGCCCTCTCTTAATGGGTCTTGAAATTGTCCACCAGCTATCAGCCCAGCCACGTGTGCTGCGTCATAGCATACTAACACATCATGTTGGTGTAGTATGTCTGACAGCTCCTTTACTGGCTGTGGGAAGAGGAGGAGGCTTCCACCTAACATAGCGAGTTTAGGTTTTTCGCCCCGCTTAACCATATCTTCAATTTCTTTTTTCGCTTCATCTACATCAATATTCATCTCATTCTTATCAAAAGGTAAATATTCGACTCTTAATCCGTGGACTAAACCAGCAGTGCCGAAGAGTTCCTTTCTCCCCGTAGATATGTGGCCACCGTTAGGTATCGCCAAGCTGAGCATTATATCATTAGGCTCTGTAAACGCTGAATACACAGATAGGTTGGCGCACACACCAGAAACTGGGCGAACATCGGCGAACTCAGCCTTAAAGAGTATCTTTGCGAGCTCAATACAGACGTTTTCAACCTGATCTATGTAGATACAGCCCGCATAGACTCTCTCACCAGGCCAGCCTTCAGCATATCTATTGCCGAAGTCACTTACTATAGCTTCACGAACGGCCGGAGAAGGGACGTTTTCGCTAGCGATAAGAGGTATGCATTCGGAGAACCATCGGTGATGCTCCTCAAGTAACCTTAGAACCTCACTATAATAGTGGAAGGCTGTGCTGCTACCCAAGTCTATCGAAGACAGCCTTAACCAAGCATCTATTTTAAACATTGTCCACAAAATCTCACAGCACGATACTTTGGTGGGTAGAGGGCTATTGCTTCTGGCAAAGATTTGATTTCCTATAAACCTCTAGCCAAGATTCAATAAAATAAATAGAAATATGATGTTTTTACACATTATGTTTAAACTAGATATTAGTACACGTTATGATAGAGACCTCGACGTTAGCGAAGCGCTTAAACGGGTTTAATGGTGTTTGTTTGGCGAGCTGTGTTTAGATCCCGCTTTCTACACAGAGTCTGTGAGTATCTGATCTATTAGATCTAGGTCGCTTTCGTGTGGCAGTGGGATCCCTGTGGCTTTTGAGGCTCTTTCGGTTAAAGCAATTAAGTTGCTTCTGTCGAGTAGAGATAGGCGGAATCTTCTGGAGCCAGCCATCAGCTGCTGTAATCCGGTTCTGATTCTATCGTGAAGATAGCTGTAGAGTCCTACTGCTTCCCAAGGTATCTTGTCGAACGTTTCACGATACTTTTCTCTTAATTCAGCTGAGCAGCGGAAGAACCTTTCAGGAGTTGAGCCATATTCATCTGCGAAGCTCCTAGGCAGTCTACCTGTTCTCGCCAACTCCACATAGTATCTCGCCTTCATTACCGCTGTGATCGGCGCTCTTCCCATGACCACCCCTTTAACTAACGAACCGTCTCCAAAATTGCTTAGTGCTATCGCCTTATAGATCTGACTCTCCTCTATGAAACCACCCGCCATAACTATGTCTGGTAAAAAGGAGCCTTTCTTCTTTAGAATCTGAGCGCAGCGTAAGATAATCGCTTCCAGATACACTGTAGGTATACCCATCTCGTCCATCATCGACACAGGGCTCATGCCCGTTCCTCCACCCGCCCCATCGAAAGTTACATAATCAAATCTGGCTTGAGAGGCAATCTTGAGTGTGTAAGCGACAGCCGCTGGCCTGTACGCTCCAGTCTTAAGCCCCACCCTCTTTGCACCCTGACTTCTAAGCCACTCTACATCCTCTATAACAGCAGTTGCATCTATAACTCCAACTCGGCTGTGCCTCTCGAAGGAGTCAAAGAGCTTCTGCTTGAACGCTTCTTGAACCGCGCGATCTTCTGGATCTGGTATAACTATGTAACCTCTCTTCTTTAATTCAATAGCGTGGTCTAAATCTCTAACCCTTATCTCCCCTCCTATAGCCTTCGCACCCTGCCCCCACTTGCGCTCTATCGAGCTTACTTCAAGCTTTGATAATGCGTAAACGTCTACGCCTAATCTTTGATCTTCGACATTTGTCTGGATTATCACATCACCATACTCTCCATCGTAGAATGATCTGTAAGTTTCGACTCTTCTTTTGAGCTCCTTAGAGTAGGTTAATTTCCCGTTTGTTATCTGTGCATCTGGATCTACCCCACAAACATTTTCGCCAATTATGATGCCGATTCCGGAGATTGCAGCACCGATAGCCAACCCATCCCAGTTCAACCTTGCGACATCTGTAGACCCGTAAGCACCTATGAGAATAGGAAGCTTTAAGCAGATCCCACCTATAACCGTCTCGGTCGATGCTGCAGGGAAAAGCATCTTATCCGGATTCTGCTCTATACCATTTACACCGAAGAGTTCCGCCTGTATATTAAAGTGCGACCAGTCAAGACCAAAGTCCTTTTAGCGCTCCTGCAGTGCTGTAGCCGAAATACTTTGGTTGTGGGTACAGCGCTTCTCTACCTCGAAACGCTGCTAACCCTATCTGGCAGAGTGTTGGGCAATCATATATGCAAATTGGACACATTCCGCTTATACTACTCGTATCTTTCACTCTTGTTAGGGTACCTGTGGTGGATTTCGCATTAAGATACGAGGAATTTGGTAAGACGCGCTCAGGCATGTCGCCTTAACCCGCAACGTTAAAACTATATATTATGATTACAAAATTTAAGCGTAGAAAGGTCCTCAAATAGACCCAAACAACCGAACAATAGCACATAAAGTACACAAATAATTGAAACGAATAACCTCTCATTAGACTAGCCAACAACACTAACCACTCAAGGTGATCAGAAAGATATTTTAATCTCCTCTTTTGGTGTTGTTCTGGTTAGGTGTAGGTAGATGAGTCAGAGTAAAAAGAAGCAGGCCCCTCTTCCAGCCTCAAGTGCTGGGCTGCTTCGCTTCTTTGAAGATGAAACTAAAGGTGTTAAGATTAGGCCTGAACTCGTAGTCGCCATGTCTGCGGCGTTGATCGTTATATCCATCTTGATACGAATCTTACTTCCCACGTAACAAAAGGGGCCTCTATTGAAAGCTGCAGCCAACCTGCAGAGGCGATATAGTCTATTATTTAGACTACCTTCTACCAGAGCTTCTGCTACGATAAGTGTGTTGAGTGTTGTGGTGCTTAGCCTTCTACCAGCCTTCTTAACGACTTTATCCGCCATTACATATCTTCTACCCTCTTCACTACTCTTACTACTACTCTCCTTCTTGTTAGAGAGAGCGCTGCTAGCCAACTACCCTGTAGCCACTTTAAGGCGGCTGATGGCAATATCTTATGTAGCGAATGGTTGCTGGATTACGCTAGCCCTATTGGGTTTAGCCCTATCTCCTCTACTACCTACAGTTCTTTCTACGTTATTCATCTTAGGTTTCTTCCTTGCCGTAGCTTTCCGTTTACTGATATTTGTTTCAGCGGTATGTGGTGGCGATCTTAAGGGTGTAATTGCGGCGATCTTCCAACCACTCGCACTCTTCATACTAATCTACTTTATGGCACAAAATATTATACTGAGTAACCCAACAACATTTATCTTAGGCTCTCTTTTCGTCGCTTCTGTCGGGATCTATCTTGTGGTGGTTGATAGGGCGTCAGGCGATAGATCACTTAACTCTTTGAAGATGCTCCGAGCATTTTTAGAGGCTTGGGCTGCTGAGAAACCGGATCTGCTTGAGCGTTTGATAGAAGAAAGAAGTGAGGAAGCTCAGATCAAGACTTATCTTCTTGCCTTCTCTACCAACTATACTAACCCTGCTATAGTGGTTTCTGACGTACACCCCGGCCCATTTGCTAATGTTGGCAGCAGTAATATACCGTTCGAAATGCAGCAGCGGTTGTCGGATAAGTTTGCACCTTTAATCTTACATAGCTTTTCAAGCCACGACCTGAA
>JAAOZN010000038.1 GCA_011605775.1 Nitrososphaerota archaeon
GGATGCTAGTGTGCTTTCGAGTCTCTGGCTTGTGGTTGTCTGTGTGCTCTTTAGGTCTGTAACTGCTGACTTGACTTCTGATAAAGCTGCTTTAACATCTGCTACGGCTGTGCTTGTTTTGTCTATTCCCGAAGCTACTGTTTTAAGGGCGTCGGCTAAGCCTGCTTGTACACCCTCTATCTTCTTTGAAATTTCCTCTTTAACCCCACCGACTTCCCCGCCAACTTCTTTGAGTATAAATTCGAGTTGTGGTATTACGTTGAGTGGTGTTGTTTTGATGGCTGCTAAGGCTGCTTCTGCACCTATTCCTATTACTGTAAGCTTGTGTATGCCTGCTACGAGCTTGCTTGTGGCTTCTTTTGTAAGTTCTATTGTGAATAGCCCTGGTGCTTTTGCTGTTGCTGAGCCAGAAGCCACAACAGCGCCACTTGGGTCTTCGAGGACATACTGCATGTTGACGTCGCTGTAGGGTTTACCTTCTACTGTGCTCGTTACGTTAATTAGTGCTGGTAGTCCTGGCACAACTTCTTTTGGCACTTCGACAGAAATTGAGGGTACTCTGGGCTTCAGCAGATGGTCCCATTTATCCGCTGTGTAGGGGTAGTCTCTGAAGGCTGCTAATATGACTTGGGCTGCGACTGGGTCGACTCTTTCTATGTAGAATGGGCCGCTCATAACGAGGTAGTGACCGTATTTCTCTGAGAAGGCTTTGAGAGCATTCCATCTTGGGCTAGGATCTTTTACGAAATCTTTGACCGCAGGGTGAATATATGAGGGCGCCAGCTTATTGAGGTATTCTTTTAGCAGAGGTAGTGTATCGCCTTTAGTTAGATCGATCTGTGTAACCCCAAGCTCCTTCGCTGTGGTTTCTGAGAATGCTGCCTTCTTATCTTGGTAGAGTGAGTTTACAAGGGCGTAGAGCTGCCAAGGCATATAGGGGAAGACATCCGCTTGAGCTGCGATAAACGTCTCATCAGGGTGGGTGTAGTCTAGGTATATTTCGTAGGTGTTGTCGCTGAGCCACCTTATACCCTTAAATGTGTTGGTAAATGTTTGGACTCCTGGTGCTATAGCTGCTGAATCGTGGATCGGGCTTTCTGGCGTGGCTATGCCCAGTATCTCGTATATGAACATCATTATGTCCTCTTTACTTACTGGTGTGCCGTCGTGCCACTTGCCTAAAGTCGCTGTGAAGGTGACTTTGCTCTTTGCTGTGACATTCTTACCCACTTGAACCCACTTATTCTGTTCCCAAGACCACTTCAACGCATCTTCGGGTACGTTCACGCCTCCTGTCTGCACTGTAAAGGTTGTGCGTACAGGCATGTAGCGTCCGGTGTGTGGATGAACCCAAACACCTGGGTCGAATATGTTGTTGAACACCAAACCGTCGAAGAGCCAGTTGAAGCCTATATCTGTTCCTCCTCCTGAGCCTGGCATGGCTAGGTACGCTGAGACGAACATAACCCTGCTACCTATCTTCGCCTCCCCACCAACTCTGTCTACGAACCTCATGCTTCGACCAAATAGCACACCATACGGTCCGCCGTAGAGGTCTGACACCCCTGGTTGTAGCGATTTAGAGTATGGGAATGGCTCAAGCTGATCGACCAAGAATATCCTAACCGCATCCTTTAATGCAAGCTCATTCGCCGCCCTAACTAGCGTGGCTCTCTCATCTAAGTTGGCGTATTTTCCTTCATTGAGCTTCGTGGCGACATCGACTAGTAGAGGTGATGGTTTGTAGACAGTGTGGACCGCATCGGTTCCTGGGGAGACATAGTAGAAGTATGCGTCGGTGTCCTCGTATGCCGATATTCCGGTGTAAGCCCAGCCTTCTGTATAAAGGTTCCATGCGCCTTCGGCTGGGTCGCCGCTGTATACTATTCTGAAAGCTACGGCTGCCCTCTGGTACATCTTGTCCACTGTAAAGCCGACTTTTTCGAGCTGTGTTGAGATATAGTCTCCTATAGACTTCCTCAGATCCTCTACCCTAATGGAGAATTTGATTACAACAGGCTTCCCTTGGTACATCCACTTACCTTCCTCGAATGTAGCACCAGCCTTACCCATGGCTTCGAATATCATCATCTTGGCCTTCTCGAAGTCGTAGGTATACTTTGTCTCAAGGTTCTTCATGAAGACTATGTTTCGCACGTAATCTGGTGAGAAAGATCTGTGTAGCGTCCATCTGGGAACCGCAAGCCCCTTAAGAATCTCATTCGCTATAAAAGACCTATCTATCAGATAGTGCAGCGCCTCCCTTATCTCTGGTATAGAGAATGGGTTAAACCCCTCCCTGAACGGAACAGGGTTTACGAGAATGTCATACGCACCTGAAGGCGCTTCGAGTATGTTTAACCCAGCTTCCTGCGCTTTCTTAACTGCTTCAAGGGTTCTTAAACCCCACCAGCGCATATGGGCTTCTCCAGTCTGAATCTTAGCTATAGCTTCCTCATCAGACGGTAGCTGAAAGTAGATGATTTTGTCAACATAGGGTCCTTTGGGCGCAGCTTGGGCTGCAGCAGGTAGAACTATGGATGGTAGCAGTAGAATGGCTGCTGTGAAACCTATAATCAGCAGTTTGGAAGAAGTTTTCGCCATACCTCCAACATAATACTATTTTATATTTAAACTTTAATAAGCTCAGTATTTGATAGTAGTGCCAATGTTATCGAAGAGCTACCTTGTGAAGAGGGCTTCCTTACTAGCCATAACACTCATCGTAGCTACGTACCTCACAGTAATCATCGCAAATGGCGGGGGGCTCGTAGATCAGATACTAGCAAGCCAAATCAGGTTTGATATTTCATCCACTCTAAGTAGAGACCCATCTTTTAACAGATTACCCGAAGATGAGAGAGAGAAGCTGTTGGAGCAGAGAATTGAATTAGCTATACACGCTAAAGGGCTTGACCAACCATTCATCGTAAGAAGCTTCATCTATCTAGTCGATGCGCTAACTCTTAGGCTTGGGCAAGCCCTCGTAATAAAAAGTAATACAGGTTCAAGAGCAGTCATAGACATAATAATGGAGAGGCTTCCAGCTACTGTAGCGCTCTTCACAACAGCTACAATAATCTATAGTGTTTTAGGCATCCTCGTAGGTTTAGCTATGGCTAGAAAGCCGGGTGGATTATTTGATAGACTTATGACTATGCTTGCTGTAATAACAGGTGTCATACCCCCTTGGTTCTTCGCAATAATCTTTCTACTCCTCTTCGCCTTCTACATTAGGCTCTTCCCTTTCGGAGGATTTGTTAGCGTACCTTCACCAACAGACCCATTCCTTTACGCTCTTGATGTTCTGTATCATATGGTTCTCCCTCTAATCACTTGGATTATCGCTTCATTCCCCTTTTGGGCTTATATCACTAGAAACATAGTCATCCAAACCATAGGAGAAGATTTTGTGACGATGGCCAAAGCTAAAGGTCTACCCGAAAGCACGGTTCTTAGAAGATATGTTCTCAGACCATCTCTACCACCCATAATAACCAATGTAGCTCTAGCTCTAATCGCCTCTTGGCAAGGCGCTATAATCACTGAAGTGGTCTTTGGCTGGCCCGGCATCGGTAATCTACTCAACTTAGCGATCCTATCTACCGATGCCCCGGTAGTTATCGGTGCTGCCGTCATGTACGCTTACCTACTTGTTGCCACCGTACTGATACTGGACATAATCTACAGCCTTGTGGACCCAAGATTAAAGATCGGTTGATCAATATGAGCAGCGCACCCATAGGCATAAAATCTGTTATCCACGAAATCATACATTCAAAGAGCGGTCTTACAGGCGTAGTGATCCTAGCGTTCATATTATTAACATCACTAGCCGCCTTGGTTTCACCAGCGAACATCGTCGAGAAATGGAATGACCCACAAGCTTGGCTTGATAACCCTAGACTCGCAGCACCCGAATGGACCACTCTATTCACTGGAGGAAACCCAGCCAAGACGATCATACTTAAACCCCAAGATTTCAAGAAGGATGTTCAACAGCTTCAGCCAAGCGGTACCAAGATAGAGCTTAGAGCAAGAATAGTTTATGACTATGATACCCCTCCATCCGAAATGAACCTCATGTTAAAAATCGCTGGTGAAGCGAGATCCCTAGTCACATTAAAATGGGTTAGACCAGACGGCAGTTCCATCGAGCTTCTAAGAGAAGTCACCGAACCAGGATCTAAAACTATATTCACATACATAGATAGAGAAGTAACTGCAAATATACAAGCATATCTCAGAAAGATCGGTGTTGCAGATAACCTCCCTACTGGTGTTACTCTATTCTCCAGCGAGAAATCTCTGATCGAAGGTACGCCTAAGCTCATCAAATCACACGATGTTAAGCCCTCAAAACCCTATGAACTAATAGTAGAAGCAACATCAGAAAGTAAAGGGTTCAACGTTGAAGCCCAACTAAATCTTCTAGGCGTAGTCTATGGCTTATGCGGAACAGATAATCTGAGAAGAGATATATTCATCGGCATCGTTTGGGGCGCACCCATAGCTTTAGCATTCGGCCTAGTAGCTGCATTTGTAGTAACCCTTATCCAAGCAATATTCGGAGCTATAAGTGGTTACTACGGATCTAAAGTGGACGAAATCATACAGAGAATCACGGACGTGTATCTCGTGCTCCCTTTTCTATCTCTTCTAATAACTATCCAATTCATATACAAGACTACGATATGGACCCTTCTTATAGCAGTAATAGCCCTATCACTATTCGGCGGTGTCACAAAGTCTGTTAGAAGCATGGCACTACAAATCCGCGAAGAACCCTACATCGAGGCTGCAAAATCTTACGGCGCAAGTAGACGCAGAATTCTATTCCTCTACATATTACCTAGGTTACTGCCCTACACATTCGCCAACATAACCGTCTCAGTACCAGCCTACGTGTTTCTAGAAGCTAGTCTAAGCATCCTTGGATTAGGTGACCCCGCGTTACCTACTTGGGGGAAGCTAATCAGCGAAGCCTTTTCAGGCGGAGCAGCCTACTATGGGTACTGGTGGTGGATCATCATACCCTCAATGTTCATAGTACTTGTCAGTACCGCGTTCGCTTTAATCTGGTACTCACTTGATAAAGTCCTAAACCCAAGGTTGAGAGAAGAATGAATACAATACTAGCCCTAAAAGATTTAACATTATACTACCGAACTCGGAGAGGTGCTGTTAAAGCCGTTGATGGCGTAAGCTTAGATCTTAAGGAAGGCCGCTGCTTATCTATTGTAGGAGAATCTGGTTGTGGAAAGAGTTCTATGGCCTATGCGATAATGAGGATACTACCCCGAAATGTACACACATATAGAGGTGAAGTGATATTTGAAGGTAAGGACTTGCTGAGTCTCCCGGAAAGCGAGTTAAGCAAAGAGGTTTGGTTAAAGAAGATGGCCATGGTCTTCCAAGGCGCGATGAACTCACTTAACCCAGTACTTAGCGTAGGAGAACAGGTTTCAGAAGTCTTCACACTACACGCTGGAATGAGCAAGACAGAAGCACAGAAGAAAGCCGCTGAGTTATTGGAGCTGGTCAGACTACCAGCTACGCTGATAGATAAATATCCCCACGAGCTAAGCGGCGGCATGAAGCAAAGAGTTGTTATAGCCATAGCTTTGAGCATGAAACCCAAGCTGTTGATCTTAGATGAGCCTACTTCAGCGTTGGATGTTATAACCCAGGCAAACATAATCAACCTTCTGAAGAAGCTACAAGATGAGTTCAATCTTACATACATCTTCATAACCCACGATCTAGGATTAGCTAGCGAGCTCAGTGACTACATAGCTGTAATGTATGCAGGCAAAATCGTTGAATCGGGTGACGCAAGATCTGTTTTAACAGACCCAAAGCACCCCTACACGCAGAAACTACTGGCGGCGACACCCAAGCTTCTTGAGGAAGCGAAGCTCGAATTCATCCCAGGTTCGCCGCCTGATCTAGCCTATCCACCAACAGGCTGCAGATTTCACCCCCGTTGCCCGTTCGTTATGGATGCTTGTAGACTTAATGAGCCAAAGCCTACCAAGCTTTCAGAAGACCGATATGTATCTTGTCTACTGTGGGAGAGGGTTTGATGTCAACAAATCGGCTTGTAGAAGTAAGAGATGTGAGAACTTGGTTTGAGGTTAGCAGAGGATTATTGGGTAAGCCTCTTTACGTCAAGGCGGTTGATGGTGTAAGCTTAGATATAGGTAGAGGTGAATCTGCGGCTGTTGTCGGTGAATCTGGTTCAGGTAAAACTACACTAGGCAAGACCATACTTCGCCTATACAAGCCCAAATCAGGTGAAATCTACTACAACGGTAGGAGGATAGATAATTTGGAAGAAGAGGAGCTAAAGTGGTATAGAAGGGAGGCGCAGATAATATATCAAGACCCCTTTGGCAGCCTAAACCCCTTCTTTACAGTCGAGCGTATACTATCCGAACCCCTAACTATTCACAACATAACAAAAGATTATAGAGAAATAAAGCAGATGATCAACCAAGCGTTAATCGACGTTAAACTTGAGCCACCCGAGATGTTCGCATCAAAGCACCCTCATATGCTCTCAGGCGGACAAAGGCAGAGAGTAGCAATAGCAAGAGCCCTGGTACTTAAACCCAAGCTTATAGTAGCGGATGAACCTGTAAGTATGCTAGACGCCTCTGTTAGGGTTGAAATTATGAGTCTGCTAGAAACTCTGCAGAAAAAGTATGAAACAAGCATCCTATACATAACCCACGATTTAGCTACGATCAAATACTTCTCTCAAACCCTGTATATAATGTATGCTGGTAAGATTATTGAGTCAGGCGCGACGAGAGATGTTTTAAAAGAGCCTCTACATCCATATACTCAAGCGCTGGTTTCAGCTATACCAGACCCGAATCCTGAGAATAGGTTGAAGTATAGGGATGTTCCGGCTGGAGAGCCGCCGAGCCCAATGGCCCCTCCCTCGGGTTGTAGGTTTCATCTACGTTGCCCACATTTTATAGCTGGTAAATGTGATGTTTTGGAACCTCAGCTAACCAAATCTAAGAATAACTATGTGGCCTGCCACCTTTACTCTTAGTGGACGATGTTACGACATATGACAACCAACGAAAGCACCAGGCACTAAAGCCTTATCGTAACATCATCCTTTTAGTGTAGCGTAAAGAACTTATGTGAGTTTTGGCGAAGGTATATGTGTGGTGAGAGTTTGGCTCCACTTACAGTAAAGGTTAGAGATGCGATGGATACTAAGCTTGTGAAGATCGAGAAAGATAGACCAGCTATAGAGGCGCTTAAGCTGATGATCGATAACGGAGTCTGGTCTGTAGTTGTAACCGACAAAGGGGTTATAGTGGGCGTGATGACTGAAAGAGACTTCATAAGGCGTTGCATACTTAAAGGCCTTGACCCCAATAAGACGCCTGTGGAGAAGCTGATGAGCTGCCCCCTGATAACGATTGAGGCGGATAGACCACTCGGCGAAGCCCTTCAACTCATGACGACAAAGGGTGTGAGAAGGCTCTTCGTAACCGAAGGCGGTAAGATAATAGGGAGAATAACACAAACAGAGTTGGTTGAGAAGACCCTAGACGTATTTATGGCTCTCTCATCGCTTCAGCGCCAGATGTAACCTAACCCAGTCTCCTATCAACCAGACGCTTCCAAGTCTTCCAAGTCTTCCTAGCGAAGGGTGGCGTTTCGCCGTGCTTTGCCAACCAGTCTCTAAGAAACGCTATCGTAGTTGGGTCAGCTGGGTAACCGCTGCCAAAGTCCCCATACCTTTCACGCAACCTAGCGATTTCTGCATCACGCTCAAACTTCGCTATAATTGAGGCTGCTGAAACGATAGGGTATGTCTTATCAGCCTCGTGCTCTGATATAACTTCGACCTTCCTCCTAAGTAGAGCAACTACATTCCTCTTAAATCGTTCGGGGTCGGTGTCTGGAGCGTCCACATACACCAGATCAGCCTCCAGTTCCTCGATAACCTTAGCTGCGGCTTCGGCTTCAAGCAGATTAAGCCTAATGAACTTCTTCCTCCTCGCAACATACTTATCGACCTCCTCGGGTGGAACCTTTACTGAAACAACTTTGTATGCAAGATCTTTGATGAGAGGGTAGAGTCTCGCTCTTGCTGCTGGCGAGAGTGTCTTGGAGTCTCTAACGCCTATCTCAACAAGTTTGCTTAACTTGCTCTCCTCAACCGCGACACCAGCCAAGACCAGCGGTCCTATGATGCATCCTCTGCCAGCGTCGTCGACTCCACCAACTAATCTTTCACTCAATGCCCTGCACCCAGTAGGTTGAGGACTGCCTCTAAGATCTTTGATGTAGCTTCGTCTGAGCGATAAATGTCTATCTCTACAACCTCAACCTCAGCCGATGCCCTTAGCTCATCAGCCAGAGGGTCACGTATATGTTTATGTATAACGCCAACCATAGGCTTACCAGAATCCACAACTTCCTTGACCGCTTTGCGAAACTCTGGGCTAGCCATTTCCATCGGCCCTATCTCGTCACAAACGATTAAGTCGCAGCTCCGCGCAGCTTCAATGAGTGCTTTTGCTGCCAGATCTGATAGCGCCTTCAGATTAACCCTATACTTTCCTACTCTGGGTCCCATCTTCTGCTCTACTGAGGCCAAGATATCTCTGCTGCCTGATAATAGGTCGACGATTTCGAAGCCCACTCTAATTCCTCTAATCCTCTTTTCTGCAGCAACTACCCCACCGATAGAGTAGCCTCTTGCCCTCACGGCATTCACAATCTTCATTAGCGCTGTTGTCTTGCCACAGCCGGGTTCTCCTGTTAGCAGCCAGATTCTTTTAGCCAAATTTATGCGCCTCTGAACTACGGAATACCCTCTTATTATAGGCGACGCGGTATTAATTTAGATTTAGCATTGTACCAAAATAGTTAATTCTGGTTGGCTAGAGAAGTTTGGTGTTGGCTGGATCCCACGTGCACACCGATCTAAAGGTCTTAGAAGATGAGATCTCTTCCCTCAAACATGAGAGGAGAAAGCTAATAGAGGAGATCAAAGGTATACAAGAGGAAAGGCGAAATGTTTTAGCGAGCTTAAAAGAGATAAGCAATCAGCTCAAGGAGCAAAGGGATCTAAGAGATAATGAGTTAAATGGGTTAAGACAGTTGATCGAAGAAAGTAAACAGATTAGAGCCAAGATGCAAGAAAGCTTACATACACTTGCTACAGGCAGAAAAGAGATTGCCGCAGCGAGGCGAATCAATAAAGAGGAGACTTCTGAAGAGTTGGAGCGGGCTATAGCTGAGTTAGAGTGGAGGCTGCAGACCGAGAGGTTAACCAGAGAGCAGGAGAAGGCTCTCCTGCTAAGGATAAAGGAGATGCATTTGAGAAAAGCGGAGATCAAGCAGAGGGAGGCTGCGTTAGATAAGCTCAAGCAGCTCTCAGTGGAATCGACCAATCTTTCGGAGAGATTAAAGGAGGTTAGAGCTAGGATCGATGAAGCGAAGAGGAAAATAGAGGCGACGAAGGATGCTATCTCCAAGCTGCTTGAAAGGCGAGAAAGTCTGCAAAGCGAGCTAGAGCGGCTGAACAGATCCCTTCAAGAGAAGGAGCAGCAGCTAGACAACTTACAGACCAAACTGCTAGCAAACCTCGCGAAGCGAAGAGAGCTGGTGGAAGCCAAACGCCAAGAAGAAGCGAGGAAGGCAAAAGAGAAGATGGATCAGGAGATAAGCCGGTTAAAGGTAGATATTCGAAGCAGACTTCTGGAAGGGAAGAAGGTCGAGTTGAGCGAACTTAAGCTGCTTCTGAATTCTGAAGATGAAATCGCTTAAGTATTAGAGAGTAGTAAGGTTTTAGGAAAAGGTTGGAGGAAGCCAGAGCCAAACCCGCGTTACTTGTCTTATGTGTTGATAGGGATGACGATGTAGGTATAAAAACCGGTTTAGCAACACCTATCGTAGGCAGAGACAAGTGTCTAATAGCAGCAACGAGGCTGGCTCTGGCTGACCCAGAAGAAGCAGACGCAAACACGATCTTCGCAGCCATCAAGGAGTATGATGATCTGCTGCAGCAGGGCTATTCGGTTGAGGTCGCTGTAGTAGCTGGTACGCAGAAGAGGGGCATTGATGCAGATCGGAAGATAATGGAGGAGACGAAGAGCATCCTCGCTTCACATAAAGTCGACGGTATAGTCTTCGTCTCAGACGGGGCCGAAGACGAGTATGTTATCCCGGTTGTGCAGAACTTTAAGCCGATTTTATCTGTGCGTAGGGTTGTCATCAAGCACAGTGAGAGCGTTGAGGAATCATACGCGATCCTATCCAAGTACCTTAAAATGTTAGTGTATGATCCAAGGTATTCAAGGTTCTTCTTAGGGGTACCCGGTCTTCTTCTCTTGACATTTGGTATACTAATGGTGCTTGGTAAGACTACTGAGGCTATCGCTGCTGCCTTAGTTATACTGGGTCTGGCTTTTATTGCGCGGGGCTTCGACTTAGATAAGCTCGTCTCAGCTCTGACTCAGATGAGACCGTCTGGTTACTTAAGATTCTTCTCCGCTCTTGCGGCTGTGCTTATACTAGTCTCTGCAGTATATGTGGGTTTCACATCAGTGAGTGGCACACCAGAGTACGCTAAGATCATGGTTCAACCTGAGCTCTTCTTCGAATACGGTGCGTACCTCATAGGCTTGTTTTTACAAGAGACCATTAACCTGATCTGGATAGGGGTTGGTATTTATTTAGCTGGTTCAGCCCTCTACCATTGGATTAGGCACAGTTATAAGGTTCTTAGAACCGCTACAAACCTGCTTATCTTACTGCTGCTATACTTCCCCGTGACCCAGATCTCCCTAATTCTTTTAGGTAGAGGCAGCCCAGCCTACCTCACCTCACTCCTCCTAATCGGCTTAGCAATCCTGTTTCTTGTCGTCTCCTTAGTCTACCAATATGTTATTGTCAAAAGGCTTCGCAGGTGACCGGCTTGCTGCAGACACTACTTAAGGTGTTTGGCGTCTACAAAATATACGAAAAGTATCTTGAGCACCAGCTATCAAAAAAGGAGAAGCCGAAGCACATAGGCTTGATCCTAGACGGAAACAGAAGATGGGCAAGAGAGAAATCACTACCAACAAAGCTGGGTCACTATTTTGGTGCTGAAAACGCAAAGAACCTTCTTGAATGGTGTTACAAGCTTGGGATAGAGAGTGTCACGGTCTTTGCGTTCTCAACCGAAAACTTCAACAGACCTAAAGAAGAAGTAGACGAACTCTTTGCTATCATCGAGGAGAAGTTGAGGGAGCTACTACAGGACGAGCGGATACATAAGTATAGGGTTAGGGTGAAGGGGATCGGTAAGATGGATCTGCTGCCTCAAAGCATTCGTTCCCTCCTTTCTGACATCGAGCGGAACACAGCAGATTACGATCAACACTTCCTCAACATCGCTTTAGCGTATGGTGGTAGGAGTGAGATAGTAGATGCGGTGAAGAAGATATGTGAAGAGGTGAAGGCCGGTAGGCTAGACCCCTCTACCATAAGTGCTGAGACGATAGAGCAGCACCTCTACACCTCTCATTTACCTCACCCAGACCCCGACTTGATAATAAGAACTTCTGGTGAAGAGAGGCTCAGCGGCTTTCTCCTCTGGCAGTCAGCATACAGCGAGCTAGTCTTCTTAGATATATTTTGGCCTGAGTTCAGAAAGATCGATCTTATGAGGGCGATAAGAATCTATCAGCAGCGTGATAGGAGGTTCGGTAGATAATCAGTTTATTAGAGGGTTAGGTTAGGGTTAGGTGTATGTCAAAAGCGATCTTGATTGTAGGCGGAGCTTTCGGCGACGAAGGGAAGGGGAAAGTGATATCCTACTTAGCAGTTAAGGATAAGGTTGATGTGGCTGTCAGAGGAGGCGTAGGCCCCAACGCAGGACACACTGTAGTATCTGGTGGCAGAACCTACAAGGTTAGACTAGTGCCAAGCGCTTTCATAAATCCGCAAACGCGGCTGCTCATCGGAGCAGGGGTTGTGGTTAATCCTCAGCTCCTGCTGGAGGAGGTTGAGTTAACTGGTGTAAGAGGGCGGCTAGGTGTTGACTTCCAAGCTGGCGTTATTGAGGAGGAACATATTCAACGAGATAGGGCTGGTCATCTAAAGGAGAAGATCGGGACAACAGGGAGCGGCACAGGTCCTGCGAACGCAGATAGGGTGCTTAGAAAAGGTAAAGTTGCTAGAGAGATACCGGCTCTACAAGAGTTCTTAACCGATGTCGCTGGTGAGGTCAACAATGCTTTGGATGAAGGTAAACGGGTATTGGTTGAGGGTACTCAAGGCACCTTCCTCTCACTCTACCACGGAACCTACCCATATGTAACATCTAAAGACACCACAGCATCCGCAGCCTGCGCTGACGTAGGGCTAGGTCCTCTTAGGGTCGGCGAAGTCATCGTAGTCTTTAAGGCATACTTTACGAGGGTTGGTGAAGGCCCCTTAGAAGGCGAGCTTCCTACAGAGGAGGTTGTCAAAAGGGGTTGGAGTGAATTCGGTACTGTCACAGGTAGGATGAGGAGGGCTGCGCCGTTTAACTTCAAGTTAGCGCGAAGGGCTTGCCTCCTTAACAGCGCCACACAAATCGCCCTAACAAAGTTAGATGTTTTATTCAACTGTGATGCTGGTGTTAAGAGGTTCGAAGACCTCTCAGACGAAGCTAAGAGCTTTGTGAGGAAGATCGAGGAAGAAACTGGTGTGAAGGTAACACTTATAGGAACAGGCCCTAATGTTGAGGATATGATTGACAGGAGAGGTGAAGTGTAGCTGGAGAAGGCTGAAGAAAGGGCAGTAACGATTAAGATGAACGAACTTAAAGACCTCGCTCAGAACCTGACGAGTTTTCTAAAGGAGCGTGTTGGTGTGGAAGCTTCGGTACAAGATGATAAGCTGATGGTGAGTAAGGGTAGTAGAGGCGAGATGACTGCTAGAAGGCTGAAGGTTTACCTAAAGAGATTCCTCTATCTACAAGGATTAAGAAGGAAGTATAGGGTGCTAGTTAAGGGCAGCGAAATGAACCTTGTGAAACAGAAGGAAAAGGATTAAAAGCTTTTAGCTTCGAGCATCCATAATAGATCTCTTGCCTTTCTCACCTTTTCTAACACCTCGAAAGCATCGGTGCTCTGGATGCTGTTTAAAGCGTCAGCAACAAACTCTCGCGCTTTAGCAAGAGTGTTTCGCAGCCCCCCTTCTGCTGCATATCTTACCCTCCTATCTTCATAATCAATACCTGACGAGATTTTAATCAAGAGTATTGCGAGCTCGAGCCTACACCTCGCCCTCCATAGGTCGAGCTTCTTTCCATCAATGGTACCTGATGATTCAATCTGCTTCAATAGTGTGTATGCTGATTGGAGCTCTGATCTTATGCGCTTTAACCTCTCGTCTCGGTAGCCGTTCATACCCTCCAACCTGTTTAGAGCATTTTGATGAAGCGTTGGGCATCTTCACGCATAGTTATGTTATTAAACATGACGTAAACGGTTTCTGCGCTCTGCCCCTCAACTATTCTGCTTAGCCTATTCAGATCATCATCACTATATTTGTAGATGTAGGGTTTGGAGCCGAGTCCGTGCAGTCGGAAGTATTGGATGTTCGTCTCTATAATCGGCTTGGAGACCAGTGGGTCAACTATGTGCACTGCGCCGATCTTCTTTAAGTCCTCTGCTGTCTGCTGGTCTTCTTTGAACCAGCTGGGGTGTCTGAATTCGATGCCTATGTTTACATTGCTTCCTTTGAAGAAGTTTAGGAGCCTCTCCACATTCTCTTCTGTTCTGCTGAAGGACGGTGGTAGGTTGATTACGCAGAAGGTTGCTTTAAGAATTGAAAAGATCTGCATCGTCTTACGCCAGCACTCTAGGTTCTCTTCGGTTAGTTGTAGATGCCCATAAGCTTCTTGATTCTCCTTCGGCTTCTGGCTACCAGCTCTTCTCCAAGTCGGGCTGGATATAGGGTGTGTGATCCCTTGGAAAGCTTTCATGGTGAACTCAAACCCCTCTGCAACACTTCTTCTCCA
>JAAOZN010000039.1 GCA_011605775.1 Nitrososphaerota archaeon
AGAGAACTACACCGACACCGATGATGAGCAACGTCTACTTTAAGTCTTCGGATTGGAAGGTGGATGAGATGATTCAAGATATGCGTAGCGGCATCTATGTTGAGGGCGTTGTTAGGTGTGATGTTGACCTCTCTGAAGGAACCTTTGAACTCACACCTGAAATAGCATATATGGTTGAAAATAAGGAGTTGAAGACCCCTCTTAAGCAGATTAGGTTGAGGGGTGATATCGTAACCATCTTGAAGCGCATCGATGCTGTTGGTAGAGTAATACAGCTCAGACCTAACTTGGAGAAGGGGTGTAGAGTGTCAGAGGGCGGTCCGCATCTAAGGGTGAATGGGCTTCAGTGCGCATAAGATCTTTTAGATGCTCAAAGAAACAAACACTATCATTTACCATAGGTTAGAGCGCTTTAGCTCCGCTAGGACAAATTCTTCTTTCCACGAATCATCTTTGCTATGGAGGGATATTGTCCCTTTAACGAAATCTAATAGCGGCTGCATCTGCTTCCTATAAACTTCTAACGCGGCCATATCGCCATTTTCCGCCTTCTTAATAGCTTCTGCTGCCGCTATCCCGCTTTCTAAAGCGAATCTTATCCCTTCGCCAGAGAATCTGTTACATAACCCAGCTGCGTCGCCTACAAGTAGTATCTTTCCACAGCCCAGATAGCAGTCACCATAGGGTAAGAAACCGACCTCCCTTTTCTTGAGCACAATAGGTTTGAAGCCAAACTCTTTACCTAGCCAATCTTTCAGGGATCTTAGGCTCGTAACGGCTTGCTTCGGCTCTGTGGAGCCAGTACCAACTATTAGGTTGCCCCTCTTCTTTAGTAGGTAGCCGTAGGTTGGGGTTATCTTTGTGTTTAGAATTGTGTAGAAGTAGTTTCCGAATTCACCCCCACCCTCCCAATACTCTTGCATAACTGTTAGTACAGTCTGCTGCTTATGTTCACCTTCTAGGTATCTTCTAACGGTAGAGTGTGCTCCGTCAGCACCTACAACGTAGCCTACTTTTACTTTTGAGACGCTATTCCCAGTTTTTAATGCCGCTTCTACCTGCTCTCTTTGGTTGAGGGTTAGTAGGGTCGTTTCTGTTTGCAGATGAGCACCAGCTTCTACAGCCTTCTCCACAAGCCATCTGTCGAAAAAGTCTCTCTCCAAGTTAAATACGCGGTAGTTCTTTAGCTCCCCTCCGCTCGCTCTACCGCTAGGCGGAACGTAGAATATGCCAAGCTCGCTTGGTTCACTAAGCACAGTCGAGGATAATTCTAAACCAAGCTCGTCCAGCACATATGTTGCTACGGTAGGTAGGATTCCTGCACAAGGCTTATGCCTACCTAAAGCGGCTCTATCGATCAAAAGTGTGCTTAAACCCTCTTCGGCGCACTTTATCGCTGCTGCTGAGCCCGCTGGTCCTGCACCTACTACAAGCACATCATATCCAGAGTTCAATGTGATCTGCACTTTAACGTGTTTAGTATCTTTGTGAGTATGGGGAGTTTGAGGGTTGTCTGACCCTCGAATGATCCTATGTAGGCTTTGTCCTCCTTACCTAGCTCGTAGCAGGTTTTGTCGTCTATGTCCAAGAGTAGCGCTGGGACACCAGCATCCCTCAGCTCTTCTAGGTGTTTTGTGAAGAATGCTTCGCAGCAGCAACCTATGTAGGCTAAGCCCTTCTGCTTAATCTCCTTCAACACATCCATCAAGTGCTCAAAGCTTTGGATCGTTTTAACGGTCAAACCAGCTTCTAACCCAAGATTGTATGCTTCACCTACACTACACAAACCGCACTGAACACACCCCTCCTCTTTGCGGTATGGGCAGTTTACAAGTTTTGAGCAGTAGGGAAGCAGCAGGTAACCCCATTTTTGATTCAGCAAAGGTGTTGAATCTAAGTTGACTGCGTGTATATAGTTTGTTTCGTCTAGGGTTAAGCCGAGGCTCTCCAAGCTTGTCTTATTTACAGCTTGTGTTATTAAATTGACTATGAAGTCAGGCTCTATACCGATTATCTCTAAGCCCTTTTCCCTGAACACCCTTTTAACATTTCTTTCGAGCTCTTCTTTCTCATAGCTCGTGAATTTAAGCGCTGCCTCAAGATCCAGTATACCCTTCATGGGTGATGCGAAGAAATCCCCTATGATGAGTATAGATTTGATCACCTTAGCCCTCTTATCTATGGTCAACGCTACTTCAACCAACCCGCCTTCAGCCTTATCCACAGCCCTAAGCAAACCCGCTTCTTCCGGTGCTCTACGGTCTAGGTAGAGCCAATCCTCTGACTGAAAGTAAGGAAGCCTCTCTTGGAGTAGGCGCTGCTCTTCTTCACTCAACCCCTCCTCCTTAAAATCTACGCCTAGAACTTCCGAAAAGCTTTCCACTAGAAGACGCTTAAGTTCTTCGTAGGGCGGTGTGTAGCCGATCTCCCACTTTATGCAAGTTACCCTCTGCTTCGCCGATTTTATCTCCTTATCCTTCAGCTTAACGATCGGGATCTTGAGTGACTTGATCATCGATTCTATGTCAAAGTCGGTTAGTAAGGTGCCTTGAAAGAGGAAAGCGCCTCCGCGCTCAGTCCCTCCTGTCCCGGAGATCTTCCGCCCCTCAACTTCTATATCGTTCTTTGGTCTGAACTTCGCATTCAAGCCGAGTTTCCTTAAAGCTAGTATCGGCGCTCTACACATCCATTCAAAGAGTCCCTCACCCCCTCCGCAACTATTTATCGAATCCTTTGAGGTTATGACCTCCCAGCCGATGGTGTTCTCATCGAAGTAGATGGCGCCTCCGCCCGTTATTCTCCTATTCACATCTATCCCGTGAGCCCTAACGTATTCAAATCTGACTTCGTGCTGAGCGTCTTGGTGGTAACCTATGAGGACAGCTGGGGGGCTGAATCTAAGGAACCTTAACGTGTCTGGAACCAGATCCCTACTTCTACAGTCAAGAATTATGTCGTCTAAAGCCATGTTTTCAGCGGCTGTTCTTAGACCTGTGTCCAAGAGCCTCCACGTTGCTCTCATAAGCAGACACCTACCTTACCCTCATGCTTAGATATATCTTTCCAGATCAGACCGCAGCACTTCTCTGAGAAGATTAGATTAATGCCTTTACGCTTACATATAGTGAATAGTGCATCACTAGGGTATGTTACACCATTAACACCACACCTCACAGCCAAAGCGTCTGTTGACACTCTCGAATCACCCCTTGGTCTGGCGCAGCCTAGCACAATTGGTGTGCTGGGCAAGAGGAGCCTAGCAGCCAGCATAACCCTACCAATGTCTCCTGGCGACGCTGGTGTTGCGTACATCATGCCCGTTCCCTCTAAGGGCATCAAGGCTACTATAACAACCGCAGCAGGCTGAAACCTCGAAATAATCTCTAAAGCCGCTTTCTCCCCCAAGATCTTGCCGTAATGCATACCTACTACGATATGCGGAACTACTGGTAAAGAGTGGTCCGAAAGCCTTTTCAGAAGGTCTTCAAAGACCTCAACCTGCTGCTCAAGGTGGCATACCTGTTTTAAAGTTAGGTCTGAGCCTACCACATCAACCAGCACCCCATCTACCGCAGCCTCTGCCAACGCATCCACTAGAGGGGGTGGGGCTAAGCCGCAGTGGACGACCACCTCAACAGTGAATTCACGCTTGATCTTAGCCACCATCGGTAGAAAGGGTTCAAGCGGCACATACCCCTCTTTATTGGAGCCGCCGCTTACTAGGAAACCCTTAGCACCCTTTTCAATAAGCTTCCTCATAAGATGGTAAAGTTGATCAGGGGAGCTGGCAGGAAACATGCTTTCAAGAAGCTTGCCTCCACAGTGCTCACAATTGAGATAGCACCACCTACCGGTAATTGATATCGCTGGAAAAGATAGGGGGCTGCTCTTGCAGTAGCTTGTCTCGTAATTTACCATACCCGGGGCGTAAAGGAAGAGTCTGTTACCGAAGTTCTGCTTAAAGATCTGCTCTGCTTTGCTGAACAAATTTTTTAGGGAGGCGAAGGGCCGCTGAAAACAAGTATCTACTATATCCATTACTGC
>JAAOZN010000040.1 GCA_011605775.1 Nitrososphaerota archaeon
ACCTTGTAGAAGCACATATCCGTCCTTCGCTGTACCGCCACACGCTAGTTTTGTTTTAAGGCTCTGTGCAAGCTTCTCTAATTCGGATTGCTTCATATTAAGCCCCTCTATCATCGTAGTCGGTTTTTTGAAGCGCCGCATATCCAACCTAATGATTATCCTACTCTCCTGCTTGTTAAGTTCCTCGCAGACGCAGAGATCACGTGGAAGTCCACATTTACTGCAGGTCTCGGCCATCACACCACCAGTCGATACCTTCCGGGTGTAGCGGGAATCGAGTAATCTTCCGGCTCCATCATCTTCCTACTACATGCGATTACGATAAAAGGGGTATAAAAATTTTAAAGAAGGGTAGACGTAGAGTCTAGTTAGCTGAGCTGCTTGTCTAGGTTGTTAGGCAAGGAAGGCTTTAATAACCCCGCCTATAGTTAGACTAAGAGGGGCCCTAGGGCCTTGTCTACCCTACTCGTTGCTGAGGGTATGCTCGCTCTACTCGGAGCATTCATAGGGCTATCCATAGCTTATATTTCGTTAATCGGATACAGAGAGACAGGCAGCCCAGCTCTGCTTAGGCTCACCTCAGCATTTATTCTCCTCTTCTTAGGCTTTACCTGTGAAGCACTTGCCGTATTTGGGTATGTTGGCGTGCTTCCTATCCTCGCCCTTGCAACAGCCTTCTTTACAATCGCCTCAAGTTTCTTAGAGACCTTAGGTTTCTTCTTCTTAGCCTTCTCGTATATACTTAACGTTAGGGCAACTCAGAGGGTCTCAGTTATGCCCTTGATACTCCCGCTAAGCCTACCCGTTATTCAAATTTCAGCTGCTCTGAAGTCTATTTCTTTTTACCTACTAATATATGCGGCGGTAGAAACCGCTATATCATATATGAAGACGAGGAGGGCTGAAACGTTAGTGTTATCTCTTGGCCTCATATTCCTCGCTGTAAGCGAGCTCATAAGGTGGATAAGCTACGTTGAGTTATCTTGGCCGTTTTGGTACTCTACATCTCTGGTTCTAAAGTTGATAGGGTTCTCAGCCCTCTTAGCCCCGATAGTTAAGTTCGCTTCATTAAAGGGTGGTGTCTTAAAGAATGGTGTATAGAAACTCTTTACGAATCGTCGTCGATATACTCACGATCGCAAAGAATTCTGACTCAGAAAAGGGTGTTGGTATAACAACTCTGCTTCGCAAGGGTAATATATCGTACTCACGGTTAAGCCGCTTATTAAAAGACTTGGTCAAATGTGGGCTCATCGAGGAGGTCAACGCAGAGAGGGGTATGAGATACAGAATTAGTGATCAAGGGCGCCAGTTCCTTGTCGCATATTCACGCTTCGAAGAATTTGCTCAATCTTTTGGGTTGCGCCTTTAGTGGCTCTTCTCAGCTAATCTGTATATGTTTTGGTAGGCCTCCCGATACGCTGGGTCTAAAGACAATTTCTTCTCTAACCTCTTAACAACCTTCTCTAACGCTGCTCCTCTCTCCACATATTGGCTGAGTTTCCTCGCCGCATCAAGATACCGCTTGACTACTTCCTGTGAATATGGGTTCTTTGTTAATAACGTGGAGATGAGGTGTCCGCTGCTCTGAATAACAGCTTCCAGTAGGTCAAGTTGCATAGACAATGTTGTCCCAGCATACTGCCGTAGCTTCACTACTTTAAGCTTCGATATAGAAAGACCGAAAGCGAGATTCACAAAGTAAGGTAAGGTTAGAGAGAAGGCTATCATCCTATCATGCTCTTCCACATCGCACTTTACAAAACTGGCCTCTGGAAAAAGCTGTCTAGCTAACTCAGCCTCACGCTCTAGATTCTGCACTTTGACCACGACTATGCGCCCAGACTTTAAATCGGTCAGACCTGGGCCGAATAAGGGATGCAATGAAAGAGGTGTAATATGTTTAGGTAGCCGTCTTAAGGCTGAAATTGTGGGGCTCTTCAGGGACGAGATTTCCACTAGCAGCGCGCTGCTTTCTCTAACCCTTCCTATCTCTGCCACCATTTTAGGCGTAGCTTCTATAGGTATTGAGAGAAATATAACATCAGACCTATAGATACACTCCTTTAGGGTTGGTGTAAACTCTGCGCCCATCTCTTTTGCTAACGCTTCAGCGTCTTTCCTCCTCTTATCATAGATCCTAACCTTGTGCCCCTCCTTGATAAAGTAGTTGGTGAACCACCTCCCCATGCTGCCAGCAGCGCCTACTACAGCTATATTCACAGCATCTCACGCATCCTCGCCACCCCTTCACGCAGCTCTTCTTCTGGTCTGCAGAACGACAACCTAATAAATTGAGGGTAGTTCCCGAAGCCTGAGCCCGGTGTTAGGGCTACTCGATGCTTCTTAAGCATCTGCTCAACGAACTCTTCACCGCTTATACCACCTTTAAGTTTAAAGAAGATGTAAAAGGCGCCGTCAGGCTCCTTATACTCTATTGGTAGAGGCTTAAGTAGCGATGTTACGAGCTCACGCCTCTTCTTCATCTCTGCTACATAGACGTCAACTTCATCAAAGCAGTCCAGCGCCGCTACACCAGCCAACTGAATAGGCTCTGGAACGCAAGTGTAGAGGTCCCCTGCGAGGTCTGCGATGGTGTCGCAGCGTTCGCTTGATGTGATTATGTATCCGAGTCTGAAGCCTGTCATACCCCAGGCTTTAGAGAATGTGCCTATTACTATCTTTTCGCAGTCTTCTGCTAGTAGGCTGTGGCGGTTTTCGTATGAGAATTCCGTGTATGCTTCGTCGCTTAATATGGTTAAGTTGTGTTTGGCAGCTATTTCTATTATTGATTCGATGGTTCTTCTTTTCAGAGATTTGCCAGTTGGATTGCTGGGCGAATTTAGAATGATGGTCTTTGTTGTCTCATCTATCAGCTCCTCTATTTTGTTTACATCAAGCTCCCATTCGTCTTCGAGCTTTGTATGCACGACCCTAGCTCTACAACCAAAGGATTCAACGCATTTCCTATAGGCTGGCCAAGATGGTTCGATGATTATTGCTGAGTCGCCTTGGCTTAAGGTGGCTGAGAGTGCAAGAGTGAGAGCCGCCTTCCCTCCTGGTGTAATTAGGACTTCGTTTGGTTTGATAGACGCTCCCCATCTTTCACTCATCTTATCTGCTAAGGCTCTTCTTAACTCAGGTAGACCGTACTTTGAGGTGTAGTGTGTGCGCCCCTCTTTAAGCGCTTTTACCGTAGCATCTAATACTCTTTGCGGCGGGCCAAAGTCAGGTTCACCAACTTCTAAATGGATTACTTTTGAGCCTTGCTCCTCTAGGCGCCGACTTTCTTCAAATACAGTTGTGGGTGTGATTAGAGGTTTGTACGCTGGTTTCTGTAAGGCTATCGATTCCGAAATAAGTAGGTTAAGAAGTTTAAGTCCTTTGGCTGGGTCCAAGCTGTATTTGCTACATATCTCTCTGATCTGATTAGCCAAATTCTTCTCTACTCGGTAATCATCGATAGATAGGTTGAGCTTCGCTTTTAGAGACGCTATCTTGCTTACTAGGAGCGTCCTTTGGCAGAACGCTTCAGCTATTATGCGCGTCTTTTCAGCTATCTGCTCTCTGATCTCTTCAAGCAGTTCACGATCATCCAAAGTGGCTCACTTCTCTACTACCGCTGGTATGTACCCGCCTCTCAGGGCCAGATCTGCCAAAACTATCGCTGTTACCGCCTCAACTATAGGAACAGCCCTCGGTACAACACAGGGATCGTGGCGCCCCTTGACCACTATCTCTACTTCCTTCATAGATCTGAGGTTGACGGTCTTCTGCTTCTTTGCTATGGATGATGGTGGTTTGAAGGCTGCTCGGAACACAAGCGGCATACCAGTCGATAACCCGCCGAGCACCCCGCCTGAGCGGTTGGTTAAAGTTACAATCTTACCGTCTCGGACGGTGAATTCGTCATTGTCTTCTGATCCTTTGACCCTTGCTGCTTGGAAGCCTAAGCCAAATTCTACGCCCTTAACCGCTGGTATGGAGAATATTGCTTTGCTGAGCTCGCTATCGAGCGAGCTAAATATGGGCTCTCCGACACCAGCCCTTAAGCCATCTACTATGCATTCTACGATGCCGCCTACACTATCTCCTTCTTCTTTCGCCTCAAGTATCTTCTCCCTCATGAGTTTCGCCGCTTCTTCGTCCGGGCATCTGACCTCATTAAGGTACCTACGCCGCTCTATCTCATCTAAACTCATTTCAGACGCTTTTATGCCTGCTATCTCTTTTGTGTAGGCTATTATACGCACACCTAAGCATCTGCTCAGCAGCTTCTTAGCAACAGCCCCGGCCATCACAAACCCAACGGTCACTCTTGCTGAAAAGCGCCCGCCCCCTCTATAGTCCTCAAACCCCAGATATTTTACACGCGCAGGGTAATCTGCGTGCCCCGGTCTGGGTGTGTCCTTAATCTCCTCATATGGTGTTGAATCTACGTCGCGATTCCAGACCACCATGCAGATAGGTGCGCCTGTTGTTCTGCTGTTAAAGACGCCGGAGAGGATGTCTACTCGGTCTGATTCCACTCTTGCTGTTGATATGGGGCTGCTTGGTCTTCTAAGGTCGACTTCACGCTGAATCTCCTCTACCTCTATAGGTAAGCCAGCTGGGCAGCCGTCTATAACCGCACCTACGCATCTACCGTGGCTTTCGCCGAAGCTCATAACTGCAAAGCGCTCACCTATTAGGTTAGCCGGCATCTTGCTCCACTTCCAGAGATGCACCCAGCTTCCTCATATCTTCTATGAAGGTCGGGTATGAGACATCGACACTTTCAGCACCTATCACTTCACATCCGCTTTGTGTTGCTAACCCAGCTAGGCAGAATGCCATGAATAGGCGATGGTCGCCTTTTGAGTCAAGTGTGCACCTCTTAAGCGTGCCTCCTTTGATCTTCAAGCCGTCTTCGTAGAGCATTACTTCGGCGCCCATCCTACTCAACTCCTCAGCCAACACAGTCAACCTATCTGTTTCTTTGTATCTAGCGTGCGCCACCCCCCTTACCTCCACACCCTCCCTACACCTCAACCCAAGCACAGCTACTACTGGTAGGAGGTCTGGGCAATCTGATAAGTCGAATACCCCACCCTTTAGCATATCTTTAGAGCCCCTAACTCTAACAGACCCCTCCTTAACCTCCGCTTCAGCACCAAGATCTCGTAGGATCTCTATGATGCTGCTGTCCGCCTGTGGTTGTTGCAAGGAGAGGTTACCGACTTCGACTTCACCGCCTGTAAGTGCTGCTGAGGCTACTATGAAGGCTGCCGAGCTGAAGTCGCCCGGGATATCTACTTCTGTAGGCTTGTATCTTTGACCGTGTGGTATGTGGAAGACCCCTTCCCTAGGGCTCGCTACCTCGCCGCCGAATTCACGAATAGTGTGGAGGGTTGCTTCAACATATGGTCTTGAGACCAACTTGCCGGCTACTTGAATCGTTGTGTCGTTGTCAGCGAGAGGTGTTGCTATAAGTAGGGAGGAGATGAACTGAGATGAAATATCCCCCCTTATCACAGCGACGCCACCTTTTATGCCACCACCCTGCACCAAGATGGGTGGCTTACCGTTAAGTCTGGTAGACCAGCATTTTACACCTAGCTGCGTTAGAGCGTCTAAAAGTGGTTGCATCGGTCTCTGCCTTAGGCTGCTGTCTCCCGTGAGCACGGTATAGCCGCTGGGGGTTAGAGCTGATACTGAGGTCATTATTCTGATGGTAGTGCCAGAGTTTTCCGCATCTATCACATCCTCGGGGGTCTGGGGGCGATCAACACCTCTAACTGATAGAGAGATATTTTGCTTGGTTACTTCGGCGCCGATTGCTTTAACCGCTTCTATTGTCGCATTTGTATCTCTAGCCGATAGAGGTCGGTTGATCTTTGAGAGACCGTCGCTGAGCGCTGCTAGTATAACCGCTCTATGCGTGTAGCTCTTGCTCGGCGGCGCTTCGACAAAACCATTAACGACTGAAGGATATACTTTAACCTTAACCACTGGCCAGCACCCTCGCCCGCCTATTATTAACTTTAGTTAAGATAACCTTGCCGCCTAAGTTCTGTAATGCTGAAACCAGCTCATTAACAAACTCGCTTCTGCAGAGCGCAGATACCGCTGGCCCGGTTCCTGAGAGCCCAGCGGCTAGAGCACCGTGCTTTATGGCTTCTGCAGCAGCCCTTACATCAAAGCCTAGTGCTGCTGAGTAGACCAACCCGTTTATGGTTAGGGCTTCTAGATATTTACCTTCTGAGGCTAGCTTGAATGCTTGTAGAGCGAAGGGTTTGAATCGCTCCACATTCTGCCTGCTTATCTTCTGCTTCTCCAACCTTTCTTCAGGCACATAAATCACCACCTCTAGGTCTTCAGGTCCCTGCTCTCTTTTTAGGAGCTTGAGGTTTGTGTTGTCTGTGAGGCAGTAGCCGCCGAAGTAGCTTGCGCAGGCATCGTCAAAAGCGCCTGTTATGGTTACCTTCGCTTTGATGGCGGCGTTAACGCCTATCTTGACGAGCTCTAAATCATCGACCTCCGTGCCTAAAGCTGCTTTGGCAGCTAGCGCGATGGCGTTCGCAGCTGCGCTTGAGCTCTTGAGCCCTCTTGCCAACGGTATCTCTGAGTATGTGGTGACCTCTGCGCCTACCCTTCTTTTGGCTAGAGCTTCTATTATCGCTTGTGCCATAATCTTAGAGGATTCTACGTCGCTGGGTTGGTGCTCTACCCCCTCTAACCTCACATCCACCCCCTCGGTTCCATCGATTATCTTGACTTCAGCTTCGAGCCTCAAGCATACACCGAGTGAGCATCCTAAACCTGTTGCAACCGCGTTTACTACAGAGACGGCGCCGTATGCTTCAGCCCTACCCCACATCCTCAACACCGAGCTCCATCTTCAAAGCCTTGAGCATAGCTTCCTTAGGAGGCTCGAGCCCAGTCCAGATACTAAAGGATTCTGCTGCTTGCTCAAGTAGCATCTTGTAGCCAGAGATGGTTGTTGCACCAGCCTCTTTAGCCTCCTTAAGGAGCTTGGTTTGGGTTGGTCTGTAGACTAGGTCGTAGACGATTAGATCGCTTCTTAGAAGAGCCTTAGGTATGATCGACTCATCCACATTCGGGTACATGCCGACAGGGGTTGCGTTGACCACCAAACTTGCTCTGCTAAGGGCTTCTTTTAGGCTCTCTTCGTTAAGATGCCCCACCTTCAGTTTAGTGTTGTGTTGCTTAGATAGGTTGAGGGCACGCTCTATACTTCTGTTAAGCACAATTACCTCTCTGCAACCAGCCTCTAGAAGTGCCCTTACACAAGCCTTTGCTGCGCCGCCCGCACCCAATATTAGAGCCGTCATCTCATTTAGTTTAAGATCGAGCTCCAGAAGCGGGGCTAAGAAGCCGATTACGTCTGTGTTATAGCCTAGTAGGGAGTCACCATCTAGCTTGACCGTGTTGACCGCACCAACCTTCGCAGCCGATGGATCTAGGTGTGTGAGCAGCGGGATAATCTGCTCTTTATAGGGTATTGTGACGTTAAAGCCGCAAACCTTAAGCGCTTTCAGACCCTTTATGGCATCTTCAAACACTGTAGGCTCTATGTCGAAGACGAGGTAGACCGCGTTTAGACCGAGTGCTTCAAATGCTGCGTTATGTATGGCTGGGGAGGCTGTATGTTCGAGCGGATGCCCAACTAACCCATAGATCTTGGTCTTATAGTCGATCTTCATAACCTAGCACACGATACAACCTAAGCGCTTCACTTAACTCTATCTGCCCTGGAGCAGTAGCCTCTTTCAAGCAACTGTAGACTATAGGAGAGCCGAGCATCGGAGCAAGCACCCTAGAAACGAGCCCTAACTCACCCATGCAGAACGCTATGAGCCTACCTTTCGGTGCTTGCTTCAGCACCTCCAAAACTCTAAGGTTGTCTTCGAACCTTCTCGCTGTGGTTACGACCTTACCCACGCCTCCGAAGCTCAACGCCTCCTCCACCCATCTGCTTAAGGTAGATTGGTTCGGTGTGTTGGTGAAGCTGTGCTTAGAGGCTATCAACGTGGTCTTTGTGTAAACTTCTGTAAGCTTCTTCTCTTTCTTCACGGTATCTAACTCTATATCGATGTAGGCTGGCTTAAGGTCTGTTAGGTGGTAGAGGAGCTGTATGCGTTTCGCTTCATCCCCTGTAAACCGCCCACCCTCTTTGCTAGATCTGAGAGTTAGGATGCACCTACCCTCTATACCCTTGGTCACGTTCTTCAGCTTCTCAACATCAAATGTTCGAAGGTAATCGAGTCTAAGCTCGACCAGATCAGCACCCAGCTTTATAGCAGCATCAGCCTTCTTTTTAAGGAGGGCGTAGGTTTTAGCACCTACCGAAACACATACCTTCATCCCTAAGATCCGACACCTATTTTTCTAAGATGTATTCGTCAACAGCTGCTCCGAAGTGCCTACCCTTCGCTTCCACTACACTAGCAAGTATGCGGTCGCCACGCTTAAGCTCGGTCACAGACTTCACCTTACCATCCTCGCAGACCAAGGCTATAGTCTCAGCGTTCTGAAGCAGTACGCTCCCAACCTCCTCTCCAAACGAGGCTTTAACTAAGACCATTGGTCTACGCTCTATCTTAACCCTACCTACTGTAGCTACTCTAGGCGGATCCTTAGGGCTCACCACCAGCACTTGGTCTCCGGCTTCAAGCTCAGACAAGTACTTTGTTCTGCCGTCTGGCATGAGTATGTAGCTGCTGACGCTCCCAGCGTTTACTCGGAAAGGTCTGGGTGAGGTGAACTTTGAACCCAAGGATTCGTTGTGAACAAGGAAGAAGAAGTTAGATCTACTACCTACGAGCAGCCCCTCGCCCAAGCTTAGCATCGAGGATGTATCTACACAAACCCTATCACCCACACCAGCCTCCCTAACCTCAAGCACCTCAACAGGCACAAGACGAACAAAGGAAACAGCCCTAAGATAGTCGAGGGTCTGCTTAACCTCCTCAAGACTAGAGGTTTTCAGCACAACACCATCCACACCACGCTCCAACACACCGAGCAGCGGCCTAACTTCGCTAGGCGAAGAAGCGTAAGCATATAGCTTGCAGCCACTTGACTGAAGCTCGGCTACGAGATTCTCTAATGGTATGATCTTCCAGTCAGCGGTTTCAACGAGCACGGCTTTAGCGCCTCTCTTTGCATCCACTATGATCTTCTCAAGATCTGCCCTATCCGTAATCCTCTTTCTCAGCACCAGTCCCCTAACCTCTTCAGCAGATTCAGAAGGTTGAATGAACTCCACATCAACACCCTCGACTGGTTTGCAGAGGAACTTCTTTACACCTAGAGCTTTGGCGCCCTCTATGAAGTTCGTTAGGTCGCTCGCTTTTACTATAGGTTCGATGATAACCTCTTTACCCTCGAACATTTCACTCATTCACTGCCTTAAGCGCTTCATCTACACCCACACCATCGAACACAAGCCTACTAAGAGCCTTCGTTATGCCACGCGGACTAGTGTGCTGGAAGACGTTCCTACCGAAGGTCACACCCATCGCCCCAGCGTCCAACGCGCCTTTAGCCATAAGCAGCACCTCCCTATCACTATTCACCTTAGGTCCGCCAGCTATAACTACTGGCACAGGGCATCCACGCACCACCTTGCTGAAGGTCTCTGGGCTTCCTGTGTAGACCGTCTTTACGATGTCAGCACCAGCCTCTGCACCAACCCTCGCTACGTGCGCAACCACATCTGGATCATACGGGTTCTTTATGTTCTCACCCCTCGGATACATCATAGCAATCAGAGGCATACCCCAGCTATCACATTCATCAGCAACAAGCCCCAAATCCTGCAACATCTCAGGCTCATCCTTACAACCTATGTTGATATGCACAGAGACAGCATCAGCACCCAACCTAATCGCTTCTTCAACACCCGCGACGAGCATCTTACGGTTAGGCGATGGACCGATATCTGTGCTGGCTGAGAGGTGCATAATTATACCAGTACCCGGGTGAGTTTGAAGACCCTTAAGGATACCTTTGTGAACAAGAATCGCCGAAGCCCCTCCCTCAGCGATCTGTTGAATCGTAAGATAAATTGTGTCAAGACCCTTCACCGGACCTATGCTGATGCCGTGATCCATTGGTATACAGAGCATCCTACCTTTTCTAGTCAGCCTAGCGATTCTAAGATGCTTACCCATCTTAACTCACCTCCTTTCTACTAGTCACCATCAACGCGTCTCGGAGAAGTGCAAGCGACTTATCTCGATCAGCCATCGAAACAAAGAGCCTTATCGATGAACCCGCTGTAACCAAGCCGTAGACGTTTATCCCGTGTCTAGCAAGCGGCTGAGTAACACGCTGAACCATACCTGGGCTGGTCTCCATAGCAGGGGCTTTAACAGTTATCATAACGAGGTTACCGTAGCTGCTGACCGCTTTCCCGAAGCCTGTCGAAACAACCCAAGAATGCAGCTTCCCTAAAACTTTGTCCCCATTTAATACATAGAGCACAATGGACTTCGGCTCAGAGCCCATAGAGATCACCCTACCCCCACCAGAGTAGACCGTATCTAATAGTTCACCAATGGCTCTGTATGAGCCGTTTATGTTGCCGACTACTGTTATCATAGTGACTGGATCTGGTAAGGCTTCGATATCTATGTTGAGAAGCGGCTCACCATCTATCATCGTCCCCTTATCTTCAGAATCGAGGCTCGCTATGTAGATAGGCACCCCCTCAGCCTTATACCTCAGTGCCTTATAATGTAGGAACTTCGCGCCGCCTAGACTAAGGGCTAACGCCTCCTCTGAGTCAAGAGTGCTTAAAGGCACTGCATCAGAAACCTTATCCGGGTCGCTGGAGAAGACCTTACCCACATCCTTAACAAGCACCACCTCCTTCGCCTTCAGAGCGCTTCCAAGGAGCACCGCTGTAGTGTCACTACCACCCCTACCGAGCGTGGTAATCTTACCATCCAGCGTCTTCCCAACGAATCCGCAGACCACAGGAACCTTACCCTCATTAAGCAGAGGCTTTAGCCGCTCCTCAACGAGCCGCTTCGTTTCTTCGTAGAGCGGGTTAGCGTCAAGATGGTTCGAATCTGTTACAATAGGCCAATGGGGTGAATCGGGGTCAACCGCAACAGCATCTAACCCGAATCCTTTCAGCGCAGCGGCAAAGAGCCTCGCGCTCGTACGCTCGCCCATAGAGAGGACCTCATCAAGCATTTCTGGGGTGATATTAGGGTTCGCCATACGCGCGGTTGAAAGTAGGGAGTCGGTTACACCACGCAGAGCCGAAACGACCACAACAACACCCAGACTTCCTGCATGCACATCCTTGACTCTCTGCGCTGCCTTCTTGATGTGCTCATCGCTGTCGAGCACCGAGCCTCCGAACTTAAAGACTACTACATCTTCTACCAACAGAAACACCCCTTAGAGATTTATTTATTCGATTGGAAGGAGGGTTGGATGATACTCGAAGGGTTCTATAATCGATGCTGGTTGAAAAGGTGATCACACTCGCGGTAAAGTAGATCGCCTCGCACTTCCCCTCCACCTTCCGTGCGGTATCTAACACGCCGTATATAAGTTCTTCTGCTTGATGTGCCTTTCATCGGGATAAGATTGTTGTGGTGTCGAGCTTCGGTAAGAAATATATATCTGTGCATCTACATTTGATAGTATGCCGATAGCGTTTGTTATGATTAATGCTGAGTTGGGTTCCGAGAAAGCACTGATAAAGGAGCTGCGCAACATCGAGGGTGTTGTTGAAGCGAACGAAGTCTATGGGGTATATGATATCGTAGTTAAAGTGGATCTTCCGACTATGGATAAACTTAAAGAAGTGATCTCAAGAAAGATACGTGGGTTAAGCGGGGTTCGCTCAACACTAACTATGATGGTGATAGAATAGGTGTAGAACCCACTTTAACATAAGGCTGAAAACTGATGGCACTAAGGTTCTTCAACACCCTCGGCAGGAGAGCAGAGGAGTTTATCCCGCTACAGCACGGAGTGGTCAAGATCTATACTTGTGGACCAACGGTTTATGATTACGCGCATATAGGGAACTTTCGAACATTTGTCTTCCAAGACCTACTTAGGAGGTACTTGAAGTATAAGGGCTACTCGGTCTTTCAGGTTCAGAATCTAACCGATGTTGACGATAAGACTATAAGGGCGTCGAGGGAGCAAGGCGTTTCTCTTAGAGAGTATACAGATCGATACATCAAAGCCTACTTTCAAGACGTCGATACTTTAGGTATAGAGAGGGCCGAGGTCTATCCGAGGGCGACTGAGCACATACCTGAGATGGTTTTGTTAATTAAGAGGCTTCTTGAAAAAGGGTTTGCCTACTTCTCTGAGGGCTCGGTCTATTATAGGGTATCAGCCTTCAAAGATTATGGTAAGCTTTCTGGTGTTAGAAGCGCTGGTCTTAGGGTTGAGAGAGTGAAGTCTGACGAGTATTCTAAAGAGGAGGCAAGAGACTTCGCACTCTGGAAGGCGTGGGATGAGGAGGACGGAGACGTCTTCTGGGTAACCGAGTTGGGTAAGGGTAGACCAGGCTGGCATATAGAGTGCTCTGCTATGTCTATGAAGTATCTGGGTGAAACATTCGATATTCATTCAGGTGGTGTTGACCTCATATTCCCCCATCACGAGAACGAGATCGCTCAGTCAGAAGCTGTTACAGGTAAGCCCTTAGCTAGATACTGGGTGCACTGTGAACATCTTCTTGTCAACGGGCAGAAGATGGCGAAGTCGCTTGGCAACTATTTTACGCTAAGGGACCTCTTAGCGAGAGGCTATAGCCCAACCGCTATAAGATTTCTACTGCTCTCAGCGCATTATAGGGATAGGTTGAACTTCACCTTTGAGGGGCTGATGCACGCTGAGAACACCGTTAGAAGGCTTCAAGAATTCAACCTAAGGTTATCTACAGGAAAACCATCGTCAAGCGAAGATAGGTTGGCCGAATCTGTTGAAGAATATAGGAGAAAGTTTGAAGAGGAGATGGATAACGATCTAAACGCACCAGCTGCACTTGCAGTATTCTTCGAATTTATGAGAGAGGTTAATAAGGCATTAGATGAGGGTAAGATTTCGCAGAGGGATTTAGAGTTCTGCAGAGCATTCGTAAACTCCTTCAACGCAATATTTAACGTCATACCACAATATGAGGAGAAGCTTGAACCGGAGCTTCAAGCCTTGATCAAGGAGAGGGAGGAGGCTAGGCGTAGAAAAGATTGGGCAACCGCAGATAAAATCAGAGAAGAGTTAAGGAGACGTGGTGTGTTACTTGAGGACACTCCACAGGGAGTGAGGTGGAGGAGGGTTAAGCCGCTAACTCCTTGATCTTGTTGCCGAGACGATAGATAGAACATCTCTGTCCTTGAGCTCGTAGTCTGTGGGTAGTCTTAGACCTGTTCTAGCATCTATAGCGTAGAGCAGCCCCTTCTCTAACTCAGTATGTATCTCTCTGGCTAGGTCTCTAACAGTAGAGCCTGAGGGCATAAGGAGCACATCTGGTAGCACATGTCCATGTTTATCGGAGAGCTTGGTGGGATCATAGACGGGGTAGACGGTGTTCATCCTTAGAAGCTTGAAGACAGCGACATTAATAGCGAATTGGACACCAGTCCTCATGAATTGGCCTAAGACCGCTCTTTTGATAAAGTTAAGCGCCCACCTCTGTCTCTCGTTCAGCAGATTCGGATTCACTACCTTAAAGCGTTCCTCACCCGGTATATACTCTATTAGACCTTTTTCACTAGCCCGCCTCAGTATCAGCTCTGCTTCAGCACTGGCTGGCACGACGATCATATCTGGGTAGGCTTCTTGTATACGCTTAAAGTTCTCTGGTGCTGTTCTAAGATCCATCTTGTTCGCTACGATCAGTGTGGGTTTGGAGATGTCCCTTAGTATCCAGCAGAATTCTTTACACTCTTCATCCGACCAGTTTTCAAAGTCCTTACCTTCAAGCTTTGCTTGCTGTAAAGCGGTCTTCACATGAAGCTCTTTCACGCCGATGCCGCTGAAGACTTCTCTGATGGCCGCTTCTAACGCGGACCCACCTTTTATGCTTCGAGAAATCTTATCGGCGTTGTTCTGCAGAAGGCGAAGATACCAGAGGACGAGCTCCTCTTCTATGTCACCTATGTCTGCAACAGGATCTCCTGTCCCAGGCTCTGTTATACGCCCATCAGCATCCACACTACCAGATGCGTCAACTATGTGGAGTAAGGCGTCTGACTGCGCGGCGTGGCTGAGGAATTGAAAGCCCAAACCCTTGCCCGCAGAGGCACCCTTAATTAAACCCGGTAAGTCTATAAGTTCCACGGGTATAAGCCTCCAGCCTTCTATACATTTTGAGTTAACTGGGTCGTCCTTTACTTTGAATTCTTTATGGACGCAGAGTGTTATTGCTGATGCTGTTCCTGCGTAGGGTGTCTTGGTCGTAAAGGGGTAAGTAGAAACCTCTCCAGATAATAGGGTAGCTGCGTTAAAGAAGGTCGTCTTACCTGTATTCGTCTTACCTATAAGCCCAAGCCTTAACCTCATACCAACCCAACCATCTTATTGTTTGTAGAGGCTTTTAAATCTAGCTTAGCATATCCCTAAAATAAGTGCTGAGCGCTAGCCTCTAGTGTTGAGGAGGGTATCTGTAAGGGCTGCTGACGGTATAGTGGTTGAGTATGGAGATATGAAGCTGCTTCTAGATCCGACTAGATCTGGTGGTGGGGGGCTGGTATTTGTTTCGCACGCACACCAAGACCATTTACTTGAGTCAGGTGGGCAGAAGGTTTTAGCATCGAGGGAGACGGCTGCTTTGGCTGCTGCTCGTGGTAGAGTTATCCAGAATCTTGTATCGGATATGGATGGGCTTGAGATGATGAACTCTGGGCACATCTTCGGCTCACGAAGCCTACTTATAGATGACGAGATTTACTATACTGGGGATTTTTCGCTTAGAAGCAGAGCTTTTCTTAAAGGAGGTGAGACACCACGCTGCAAAGTGCTCATAATCGAAAGCACATATGGTAAAGAGGTATTCAAATTCCCGCCTATTGAAGAGGTGGTTGATAAGACGCACAAGATCATCTCTGAGCACTTCTCAATGGGGAGACCAGTTATACTCATGGGCTATCCTCTGGGTAAGGCGCAGATTCTGACTAGAATCTTCTCAGCTTGGAAGCCCTTTTACCAACACGGCGCTGTAGCGAAGATAAACTCTGCCTGCTCTAGCCTAGGGTTGGATTTGGGTGGAGACCATATAACATACCAAGAGGCTCAAAGTAAGGGGCTGCTTGGGAAGAAGCCTTGGGTGCTTATTACCCCGATGTATAGTGGACGAAGCACCTACATCTCAAATCTGAAGAAGAAGTATAGGGCGGTCACCATAGCCTTCTCAGGCTGGGCCGCTGAGCCGAGCTTTAAGTATGCTATGGGGGTTGATTACGCTATTCCGCTGAGCGACCACTGTGACTTCACCGAACTTAAAGAGGTTGTGAAGAGGTGCTGCCCAGAGGCGGTCTACACTTTCCACGGGTTTGCTGCTGAGTTCGCGGAGCATCTTCGTAGAGAGGGGTTTGATGCGAGACCCTTAACGTCGATGCAGGAAACAGTAGGGGCATATGCTGATGAGTAGGTTCTGGCTACATGCTTTTAAGACGCCCCTTTGGATAATCTGTTAGACGAGCCTTCTTGGCTTTGACGGTTGCTAAGGCGATTTCAGAGGCTGAGGTAGCTGCGCTCCTCGAGCCTGAAGTATCGAACTGGTTCTTTGCAACCTTTGGTTCACTAACCCCGCCGCAGATCTATGCGATAAGGTCTATTCAGAACCACGAGAATACGCTTATAGCCGCGCCTACAGGCTCGGGTAAGACTCTTGCGGTCTTTCTATCGATTATAAATGAGTTGTTGAGCTTAGGGAAGAAGGGGCTCTTAGGCGATGAGGTCTATGCGGTGTATGTTTCGCCGCTAAGGTCTTTGAACAACGATATCGAGAAGAATCTCAACACGACGCTAAAGGGTATTCAGAAGGCTGCTAGATCGATGGGAACCGATAGTGGGCTGCCTGAGATTAGGGTGGCTGTTAGGACTGGTGACACGCCCTCATCTGATAGGGCTAAGATGTTGAGGAAGCCGCCTCACATACTTATAACCACTCCCGAGAGCTTAGCCATAGTCTTATGTGCGCCGAAGTTTCGTGAGAAGCTCAGGTCTGTTAAGTGGGTTATAGTGGATGAGATTCACGAACTATGTAGCTCAAAAAGAGGGGTACACCTAACGCTTTCTCTTGAGAGGCTTCAGGAGCTTTGCGAGAAGAGTTTCACCCGCATAGGGTTGTCGGCGACTATCCACCCCCTTGAGGAGGTAGCGAAGTTTCTGGTTGGATATGAAGACGGGGCGCTCAGAGACTGTGTTATAGCTGATACGAGGTTTGTGAAGCCTACTAAGCTGACGGTAGATCTCCCTGTAAGCGACTTGGTTCACACATCGGCAGAGTATGTCACGTCAAAGATGTATCGGATGATAAGGGATCTTGTGAGGAAGCATAAGACGACACTCATATTCACTAACACGAGGTCTGGTACCGAGCGCGTAGTCTACCACCTATCTAAACTCAACGCTGTTGATGCTGATGAGCTTGCTGCACACCACAGTAGCCTATCTCGAGAGATAAGAAAAGAGGTCGAGGATAAGTTAAAGAATGGTGTGATGAGAGCCGTAGTAACAAGCACGAGCCTAGAGCTCGGGATAGATATAGGGAGCATCGACCTAGTTGTGCAGATAGGCTCGCCTAAGTCTATTTCGAGGTGTCTCCAGCGAGTAGGCAGATCGGGGCATGCTCTGAACAGGGTTTCAGAGGGGGTGCTCATCCCTCTTGAGCGTGACGATCTAGTTGAGGACGCTGTGCTGGCTTCCGAGGCTTCAAAAGGGAGGTTGGATAGGGTCTACATACCTAAAGGTCCTCTTGATGTGTTGGCTCAGCATATTGTTGGGATGGCGATCGAGAGGAAATGGCGTGTAGAAGAAGCCTATAGGGTCTTGACTCGAAGCTACTGCTACAGAGATCTAACCCTAGACCAGCTTAAGCGCCTACTCAAGTATCTTAGCGGCGGATACAAGAGCCTCGAGAACTTCAGAGTTTACGGCAAGATCTGGTATGATGAAGAGGAGGGGACCTTTGGGAGAAGAGGAGCGCTTCTAAGAGTGATCTACGCAACCAACGTGGGAACCATACCGGATGAAGTGGCCATCAAAGTATACACGCTTGACGGTAGGTGGGTGGGTTCGATCGAAGAGGAGTTTCTGGAGAGGCTTACTAAAGGCGACATATTCATACTTGGCGGGAGGCTCTACGACTATCGCTACTCAAGAGGCGTGAAGGCGTATGTTACGCCGATCAAGGAGGGTAAGCCTACTGTGCCGACGTGGTTCAGCGAGATGCTGCCCCTCAGCTTCGATCTAGGCGAAGCCATAGGTAGGTTTAGAAGCGAAGTATTTAAGATGCTGAAGGAGGGGGTTGCGAAAAAAGAGATCATAGATTGGATTATGCGTGACTACAAATGCACCCTTAACGCGGCTAAAGCGATCTTAGGCTACATGAAGGCTGAATACGACTTCTTAACTACATTGGGATTGGGGGATATGCCGAGCGACACCAACCTTTTGGTCGAAGATTATGTGGACAACGAAGGTAGGCAGAATATAATATTCAACACCGTCTTTGGTAGAAGGGTGAACGACGCCCTCTCAAGGGCTTATGCACACGTGGTTGCGCTTAACCTAAAAGTGAACATTATGGTGACGGTTAGTGATTCAGGCTTCATGCTAACTTTACCTGTAGGCAGGCGTGTAGAGCCGAAGTGGCTCGTAAACCAAGTGACGAGAGAGAATTTGAGGGGGCTGCTCGTCTCCTCGATTAGGAATACTGAGCTCGTTAGACGAAGGTTTAGGCACTGTGCGACTAGGGCTCTTATGGTGCTGCGTAACTATAAGGGGCATGAGATAACCGTTGCTAGGCAGCAGACGAACTCGCAGATACTCTTTAAGCTGTGTGATGAGATCGAGGGCTTTCCTGTTGTTGAAGAGGCTTATAGAGAGGTGCTTGAGGATGTGATGGATGTTAAGACAGCTGAAGAGGTCTTAGGTGATGTTGCATCTGGTAGAAGAAGGTTTATTGTAGCGCCTACTTCAGACTTACCTTCACCCTTCACCCATGATCTCATACTGCTGGGCTACAGCGATATAGTGCTTATGGAGGATAAGAAGGCGCTGCTTGAAGCCCTCTACGATAGTGTGATGAGGAGGATAAAGGAGAGGCGCCTTGAAGGTAGAAAACGTGGCTGAGAGGATCAAGATCACGCGGAGAATCTCGATAGCATCACCATACCCAGCGATTCTGCTTGAGAAAGAGGGTTTACTTGTAGCAGCGGACCTACACATAGGGCTCGAGGATGAAAGCGAGGAGAAAGGCATACATATTCCAGCACCAATCTTACCTACTATAATTAAACACGTAATCACACCAGCCAAAGATCTGGGTTGCAGAGGGGTAATATTGCTTGGCGACGTGAAACACGAGTTCGCAGAGGTAACAGAGCCAGAGTGGTTCGGTGTAAAGAAACTGATCTCTAAACTGAGAGCGCATAGCCTAGACGTTGAAGTCGTAAGGGGGAACCACGATAACTACATAATCAAGGTCCTCAAAGAACTCGGTGTGCCTTTACACGACCCCTATCTAGAGTTGAGCGGCATACTTCTAACACACGGCCATAAACCATTGACTGTAGATGGAAGAGGCTGTAGGGTTGTGATCTTAGGACATGAGCACCCAGCCATAACACTCAAAGACGATGTGGGCGCCAAGCACAGATTTAAGGCGTTCATCGATCTCCAGACCAGCGGCTGCAGATATCTTGTGCTGCCTTCGGTCTCACCTTTAGCCTATGGTTCTGATTTCAACGAAGTCCCCGCTGACAAGATGCTTTCACCGATCCTCCGCACACTCGATTTAAGCGAGGCAGTACCGTATGTTATAGAGGCTGGTGTGGCGGTTAAAAGGTTCCCTAAGATCGGCTACCTCTAAGCTTATCTAACTAACCGCCTTAGCCTCTACTCTCTCAGCAGCATAGAGCCTTCTTCTAAACCATAGGGCTACGTTCACAAGACTTATCATGACAGGCACCTCGATGAGGGGACCTATGACGGTTGCGAATGCTTCTTGTGAGGCTAAGCCGAAGACTGAAACGGCGACCGCTATCGCCAGTTCAAAGTTGTTGCTTGCTGCTGTGAAGGCTAGCGATGTGGTGCGTTGGTAGTCAAGTTTAGAGAGGTAGCCTAATGCGAATGATAAAAAGAACATGATTGTGAAGTAAGCCAACAGTGGCATGGCGACTCTTGCTACATCGAGCGGTAGAGTAACTATGTATTCGCCTTTAAGAGAGAACATGACTATGATTGTGAAGAGGAGCGCAAATAGAGATGTAGGGCTGAGTTTCGGCATGAATACGTTGTCATACCATTCTCTCCCCTTCTTCCTTAAGAGGTAGAATCTTGTTATCATCCCTCCAAAGAAGGGTATGCCTAAGTAGATGGCTACAGACTGCGCTACCTCTATTAGCGATATGTGTACCACTAGTCCTTCACCTGAGATCAGAGAGGAGAGCACGGTTATGTAGAAGTAGGCGAGTATCGAGTACATCGCTATCTGGAAGACAGAGTTCAACGCGACAAGAATCGCTGCCCACTCATTATCACCTTCTGCGAGACTGTTCCAGACGATCACCATAGCTATACACCTAGCCAGACCGACGATGATTATACCATTTCTGAAAGATGGGTAGTCTGCTAGAAAGATCCAAGCTAATATGAACATGAGAAGTGGTCCTAGAAGCCAGTTCTGGATCAGTGATAGTGTAAGCATCCTCTTTGAGCCGCTTGCTGTAACTATCTTACGAAGATCCTCATACCTAACCTTAGCAAGGGGAGGATACATCATCCAGATCAGACCTATCGCTATAGGAATAGAGGTGGTTCCGACGCTCAGAGAGCCGATGACATCAGAGACTTGCGGAACCCAATACCCTAGACCTACACCTATGATCATAGCTAGGAATATCCAGAGGGTGAGAAAGCGAGTAAGCCACGGGAGCCCAGCCATCTGAAGTAGCGACAACATATTTAAGTTTATTTATTCGGGAAGAACGAAGAACTTATAAACAGACACAAACCAAATACATACTGGTGAAAAAATATGTGTTGCTGCTGCGGTTGCGAATGCCACCATTGGCACCACAGAGGCTTCGGCAGACGCTTCCTAACAAAAGAGGAGCACATAAAAGAGCTCGAAGAATACCTGGAAGATCTTAAGAAAGAGATAGCTGCTGTGGAAAGCCACCTAAAGGAGCTGAAGGGTTAAGCAGAGGCTAGTTTACCCCACTCTTCTTTTTGATGTCGCGAGAGTAAAGCGATTTCAAGACTGGGGGCTTTGCAAGACTTTCGTAAAGGATATAAGGTGGTCACCTAGATGTAAGGTGAACTGGTTGAGCGAAAGTTCAGCAGATAAGAGTAGGGTGCAGCAGCTCGAAGAACGTATAAAAGAGTTGGAGGCCAAGCTTGCCGAAGCGGAGTCTAAGAAGGAGACTCAACTCCTTAAACAGAAGATAGCCCAGCTCGAAGCCGCTTTATCAAGATACAGGGAGGAGCTTGAGGCTGCGAAGCGTAGGATATCTGAGATGCAAGCGCCTTACCGTGATGTTGAGACGAAGCTGAAAGAGATAATAGGTGACTCTGGAGAAGTGACGCTTCAATACGGCGGCTACCGTATCATAATATTGGATAAACAGAGATTTCCGTGGAGCCAAGTCGTAGAGTTGGTGCTTGACAACAATTATGAAATGTGGTTAGGTAAAGATGATAAACACTTATTCATATGCTGCAAACCCGTCTCAGACTAACCTTTCATAAACGGGATCTGAACGATTAGGAGCAGTAACGCTACAGCAATCGTAGGTATGGATACGAGTGCTCCGGGCTTAATCCATTCTTTTAAAGTGATGTGACCGAGCTCCCGCCGCTCTAAGATTCCGATAGCCACTATATTGGCTGTACTACCTATAATCGTTAGATTTCCGAAGAATGTTCCTGCGAACAACGCCGACCACCAGAAGGGTTGGTTGCTGATACCGAAAGTACCGAGCTCCTCTACTATCGGAAGTAGCGTTGCAACTGTTAGCACATTATCCATAAACGCGCTCATTAAGCCGGCAATTGATGTAAAGACTATGAGAAGGGGGATTTCACCCATTGGAAGCGCTGTCAACTTGGCTGCGATCTTCTGATCAACCCCAACGTAGCTTAAGGTTCCTACTGAGGCGAATAGTAGGAGGAAGAAGGATAGGGTCCACCAATCTACTCTCCTCTCAACGATCTGTCTCGCCCTCTCTCGGTCTATGATGATTGCTATAGCTGCGGCTGCAAGAGCCGTACCTATCAGCATCGTGTTCTTCTTTAAATGAAGGAGCGCCTCAATCTGACTATGCATTATAAGCGCAGCGATCGTTCCGATGAATAGTAGCGCTGAAACCAAAAGATCCCTCGTAGTTTGGTTTGCAGCCTCTCCTCTCTCCGCACCCTTGACCACTCTGAGCTTAAGGCGTTCATCTAAGAGTTTTATCTCCTTTCTATAGTAGAAGCCCGATAAGGGTATGGCGATCGCTAACCCAACTATCGAGATTGGAGTTGCCCAGCGTAGAAAGTCTATGAAAGTAAAGCCGCCACGTAAGGCTACAAGCACACCTACAGGGTTGCCGACCACGGTTGCGGCGCTTCCGATATTTGTGGCGAAGACAAGCATTATGATGAATGGTATGGGGTTAATCTTAACGCGTAGACAGAGGTGTATCATAGACGCTGACATAAAGAGTATCGAGGTAACTTCATCCACTAAGGCTGCAGAGAGAGCTGATAAAATCATCATGACCGCTACAAGCTTGACACCTGAAGCGCCAGCTATGGCTGAAAGTTTGTCTATGATGTACTCGAAGAACCTCCTCTCCTCGAGGAAGCCTATGACTATCATCATACCCATCAGAAAGAGGATTATATCCAACCCAGCAAAGTCTATCAGCGTTGGCACATCGATCAAACCTAGAACAAGAAGTGTCACAACACCTATGAGGGCGAAGGCTAATCTGAACCTCCAGAAGAGGAGCGTGCCAAATATGAAGCCTAAGAAGGCGACCAAAGATGCTGTCTGTTTAAAGTCAAGATCCAATACCACAGTGAGTAAAGATATTATTATGATGAAGATGGGTAGGGCAAGTAAGCGTGTACGCAACACCTAAAGCCCCCTTAAAAGCAGAGTCTGTTGAGTAGAAGAAATCACAGGACGTGTTGTATAAAGTAGTTGAATGGTATTGAATCCGATAGAGTTTATTGGAAAAAGTGCACACGATGGCTCTAAAAAGATCATAGTGCGCTCTTCGACCATTTCACACCAGCTTGATGAACGGTCAAACATCCAATCGCATTTAATCTTTTCGACAATTCAAAGAGGAAAGGTCGGAAGTCGGGGAAGCCTTATATCTACCCCTCTGCGATAGATTGTGTGGTGAATAGTGTGGCTATAGTCGGCTGGGAGTGGATAGTCATCCTAGTCATACTCGCAGTAATAATGATCTGGGGCCCAGATAAGATACCTAAGCTCGCTCGCGCCTTAGGTCAAGCGAGAAAGGAGTTCGAAAAAGCGCAGAAAGAGTTCACAAACCCCGCACCAGAACCTGAGCCAGCATCTACAGCTGAACCTAAAACAGCGAGTGACGACTACCTTATCCAAACAGCCAAGAGCCTAGGCATAGAGACCGCGGGTAAGACGAGGGAGCAGATTTCAAAGGAGATACTAGAGCGTGCACGCACCACACAACCCCAAACCACTACACAGCCCCAGAGCGGCCAGCAGCAGTAGGCTCTACGCTATTCTGATACTATAAGCCTCAACCCTCTCAACAAGAGGAAGCAAACAATTAAAGGGCGTCTGCTGCTGAAGAAAGCGGCTAGAGGATATACCTTCAGGTGGCAGCATGTCAAAAGACAAGGAGCTTACGTTTCAAGAGCATCTGGCTGAGCTCGCCAGTAGACTGAAGATCATCCTCTATACACTCGTAGCCTCGACGATCATCTTTATGGCTCTCCCGGCAGACCTATCTTTTCTACATAATCCGCCTGTGTTCAAGCCTCTTGTTTCGGTTCTTCTGAACTACATAAGGGAGGACATCCTACCAGCTTCGGTCAAGCTCATAGCTGGTGAAATCACCACCCCTCTAGAGTTATATATACTAGCCTCATTCGCACTGGGCGTTGCTGTAACCCTCCCAGTAATGTTCTACGAAGTCTATAAGTTCGTTGATCCAGCACTCTACCCCGAAGAAAGAAGAATGGTCTATCCTTTTGTAGCCGCATTTATCTCCCTATTCATAGCGGGTGCGGTCTTCGGATACAAGATCCTCTCCCCCTTCATGATATGGGCGCTACTGCCTTTCTTCGAGGCGCTACAGGTTGAAGCCTTGGTTTACGTTATGGACTTCTACACACTTGTGTTTACGATGGTTATACTTTGCGGCCTAGTATTCACCTTCCCAGTAATCTTCGTCATACTCGTGAAGTTTAATATTGTCGGCACAGAGATCCTAACCAAGAACAGGAAGTATGTCTACGCAGCACTGTTTGTAGTCACTGCGCTGATTACACCAGACGGCGGACCAATAGCAGACATAGCACTCTTTGCACCTCTAGTTGTACTATTAGAGGTAGGTATACTTGTGGCTAAGCGTTATGAGAAGCAGCGTGCCGAGAAGGAGCCGCCAGTCATAACCAAAGTGCTCCCAACCGATGTGAGTAAATGTAGATACTGCGGAGCAGAAGTGAAGCCTAATGCAACATTCTGCCCCAAGTGTGGTAAGGCGCTAGTCTAGCTTCTCCTACTCAAATCGGATCTTCTATCGACATCAAGTAGCACATTCGGTGTGCTCGCTTCCACATAGACTACATCTGCTTTATGCCTGTTTACTACAGCCTTAAGCCCGTATCCTGCTTCATCTATCGCTAAGATCTCTGGTATAAGGCTTCGGTCAAAGAGAATCGGATGCCCAGGCTTACCTTGATGGGCTGCTACTACGATCTTCGCCCCCTTTCTCTCATACTCATCAACCACCTTATCTATTACGGTTGCGTCGATGAAGGCAACATCGCCTGGAAGTATCATAACAGCATCAGCGTCCTCATTAACGTGTTTAACACCACACCTAACCGATGAACTCTGCCCCCCAGTAGCGTACTCAGGATTCTCCACCACCTTACACCCTAACCCCTTAAGCGCCTCCCTCACCTTCTCAGCCTCAAATCCTACAACCACTATAACCTCATCTACTGAAGAGGAGAGGGCGGTCTTCACCACCCTCCTAACCATGGGTTCGCCATCAATAGGGTAGAGCATCTTATTCTCTCCAAATCTAGTTGACATGCCAGCGGCTAAAACCACTAGGCTTATCAAACACCAAACACTCTTAGAGGCTATCTAAGCCTTCTCTACTACCGCCTGCTCGATTTTACTTATCTTCTTAGGTGCACCTGTTCCTCCCCTTCTGCTCATTATGATTTCTGCAATTATGCTGACCGCTATCTCCTCTGGGGTTTCTGCGCCTATCTCTAGTCCGATAGGTGCGTGAACTCTTAAAAGCTTCTCTGCTGGATAGCCCTGTTTCATAAGCTCTCTGAAGACAAGTTGAACCCTATTAGCGCTTCCAACCATCCCTATGTATCTTGCCTTAGAATTTATAACCGCTTTTAACGCCTGTTCATCTCCTTGATGCCTCGTGCATATCACAATGCTATCGTAAGCGTAGATGGGTATCTTAGATACACCATCTTCATAGCCCTCTGCTATAACAGCTTCTGCTTCAGGAAAGTCTTCTGGTTTTGCAAAAGGGTCTATGACCACTACCCTCATACCTACAAACCTTCCAGCTTTAGCTACTGCTTTAGCAAGGTGCCCAGCGCCCAAGATTATTAGTCTAGGGTTGGGTTCAACAAGCTCCAACGCTATCTCCACCTTCCCACCACAAGCCATCCCCAGACCAGACCAGCTGTCATCTCCAAGATCCGCCTCTACGATCCTAAGCACACCATCTTCAAAAACCTTCTTAGACTCGTGAAGCACATAGGTTTCTAAGCACCCGCCGCCGATAGTACCTATGCTGCTGCCGTCCTCGAGAACGATCATCTTTGCGCTTGTGCCTCTAGGTGTTGAGCCGGCTGCGCGTATTACAGAGGCTAACACAAACCTCTTCCCATCTTCAAGTAGCTCGGCTACCTTATGGTAGATTTCGCTTGTTGTGTAGGTTGGCTGCATCATCTTCTTTTCTTAAGAGCGGCTGCGGTAAAAAAGGTTTCTGGCTATGGCAAAGAAGATAGCCCCGGCACAAGCGCCACATCCACGTCTGTATCTTTCCTTACGACCATTCGGTTCGGCTCGGTCAAGATGTATCCATCAGCTTTTACAAGCACGTTTAGCATTGGAGAGTCTCCTCGAATTGGGTGGGCGACTAGCTCATTATCCTTCTTTCTAAGCGAGACCCATGTCATCTTCTTGAAGTCTGGGAATCTGTGAAAGACCAGATCCTCAGCGAGCCTAGCCCGTACTGTAGCTTCGTATCTAGTTGTCTCTTGCCCTGAAAGCTTCTTTATGAGTGGCAAGGCTAAGTAGACGAAGGCATTTACAGTCGATTGAATCAAACCTGGTAGTATTATTACGGCTTTGCCGTTCACAACACAACACCCAGCCACCCTTCCTGGATGTAGCTTTAACCCGTGTTTGTGCATAGTTGGTGTTAGTGTTTGGAGTGTTTTCGAAACCAAGTCTGCTTCGCCTACAGATGAGCCGCCTATTGTCAGAAGTAGGCTGCTTTTAGCCAACCCCTTGAGTACTGTATCTTTTATCGCTTGAGGGTCGTCTGGCACAATACCCAGGTAGAGGGGTTTACCGCCTGCGCTCTTGATTAGGGCTGTGATGGTGTAGGCGTGTGTATTTAGGGTCTTACCCAGCTCCGCCTCTTCCACGCTTTCAGTAAGTTCGCTACCTATTGATGCTACAGCTACTACCGGTTCGGCGTAGACCTTAACCTTGGTGTAACGTAGAAGCCTTAGCATACCCAGATCCTGCGCTCTGAGTTTGTGCCCAGATCTGAGAACGATCATGTCTTTTGCTACATCAGACCCCTTCTTAACAACTTCTGAACCCGCTTTGACTGGCTTGGTGACATAAACCTTGTCTCCTTCTACATATACCTCCTCTTTTCCAACCACGGCATCACAACCTTCAGGCAGATAGCTCCCAGTTCTAACACGATAGGCTTCCCCTGTTTGGACTATCTTGGGGGGTTTAACACCCAACTCAATAGATCCTCTAATGGTTAGCACCACAGGATGTTGAGGCGTAGCATTCAGCGTATCAACAGATCTCAGAGCATACCCATCCAGATGTGAGCTGTTAAAGGCCGGCACATCTATAGGCGACTTGACCTCCTCGGCTAGAACACGGTTAAAAGCGTCCGCAACATCCACCTCAACGACTTTGGGTTGGGCACGCTGCGCACCGAGAAGAGCCTCGAATACCTCATCGGGGTCGGTGTATTCTATGGGCATTTCACAGAAGATCTTTAACAAACTATATTTATACTTATGTCGCTGGGTATTCTAGGGTAACCTCTTTGCTCGAGCGGGTTAAAGCGTATTACGAGGTAACAAAACCGCGAGTATGGTATCTGCTCGTATTCACGGCGCTCGGAGGTTATGTGGTTGCTGCTGGTAGGAGCATAGACCCGTATCTGTTTGCGCTAACTATTATCGCTGTAACATTGGGTTCTGCTGGAGCTAACACGATCACCTGCTATATAGATAGGGATATTGATGCTGTCATGGATAGAACTAGGCTTCGACCTATACCCACAAGAAGAATATACCCAGCGGAGAAAGCGCTCTACTACGGCTTAGCCCTAGCATTAGCCTCAGTCACTCTAGCACTACTCATCAACCCGATAGCTGCGCTACTTATGGTCTTCGGGCTTGTAGACAACATCATAATCTACAGCAAGATGCTGAAGAGGAGGAACCCTGTAAGCATAATCCTAGGTGGCTTCTCAGGAGGCGCACCAGCGCTCATAGGATATGCAGCGGTCAAGAACACAATCGATCTAACCTCGTTACTGATGGCTGCGCTGGTAGTTTTATGGATTCCGGGTCACATATGGGCACTTGCACTCTATGCGAAAGACGATTACGCCAAAGCGAAAGTACCTATGCTCCCAGTCGTCGTCAGCGAGAGCGTAGCTGTAAGGTGCATCGCCTCAACATCCATACTCATGGTGGCTTTCAGCATAGGCATCTACTTTGCAGGCACCTTCGGAACAATATACCTTACAACAGCGGCGATCCTAGGCGCAGTGGCGCTGGCGGTAAACTTTTGGCTCGTCGTTAAGCCGAGCAAAGAGCGAGCTTGGATCGGGTTTAAGTTATCCAGCCCCTATCTTGCTTTAATATTCCTAGCCATGATGCTTGACAAGATTGTTACTTAATTATCAACAAATGATTTAAATCTGCACATAGAGGAGTCTTAGAGAATGGGTATGAGCAGAGGTCCTATCTCTTGCCTAAAGTCGTAACTTTGCTCTCTGAGAAGGACTTCCTCTTTCTAGCCGCTTTACTAGCCAACAGAGCCGATCTTGCCGCTGCTGCTGAAGAAGGTGGTGCTGATGCGCTGGTTGTAAGCACCGGAGCATCTGACTTCGGAGCAAATAGGTTCGGAAACTTTGAATTAGAAGAGGAGGGTATAAGAGCGGTCACCTCAACGGTAAGCATACCCGTAGGGCTCTACATGGGCGATACCCTCCACATAGATTCAGAAGAGTGGGAGAGGGTGATAGCTGCGAACATAGATTTTCTGATCATGTTTGCGCACCAGATGCCCATCCTCGTCTTATCCGATGAGAGAGTGTCTAAGTTTGCTGCCATAGGGCCTGGGTATGTTATTGAGCAGGTTAGGGCGCTATCTAAGGACCCTAATATTGACGCTCTGGTCGCTGCACTAACCCCGTCACAAGCAGTTGCTCAAGATATGACTGCTCTTGATCTTGGTACGCTGAGGCTTCTCGTGGGGCTTTCTGAAAAGCCTGTTTTAAATCTGCTTCAGAAGATAGTTGAGCCACGCTTCTTACCGATTTTAGCCCGAACTGGTTGCAAAGGGGTGATACTTAACTCCCTTGCACTAGGCTCTTCTGCTGAAAGCGTGAAGCTAGTCTTGGCAGATTACCGCTCCAGAATATTGGTGTAAACTTTAACTAACGGCGTCTCACTTACTTGCTGTGTGAGCAGGTTGAAGGTTGTTATACTTGCAGCTGGTCTGGGCACTAGGCTTCGACCATACACGCTCTTCGTACCTAAGCCGATGCTCCCTCTAGGTGAGAGACCTGTTTTAGAGTACGTGTTAGAGTGGCTTAAGAAGTATGGGTTTGATGATATATGCATCTGTGTAGGATATCTACGCAGAACCATCGAAGAATACTTTAAGGATGGGTCTGAATTCGGGGTTAGGATCACATATATACGCACAAGCAGACCGATGGGTACTGCTGGTCAGCTTAAGAGTGCTGCACCCTACATATCTGACACCTTCCTATGTCTTTACGGCGACACCATCTTCGACTTTAATCTGCAACGCTTTGTGGATAAACATAGGGAGAAGAGGGCTGACGCAACGATAGCGCTAAGCAAGTATAAGGTGGTGCTCAAATACGGCTTCATAGATGTAGATGCTGAGGGGTTTGTGCAGAACTGGCGGGAAAAGCCCGAGCTTCAAGGTTTAATCAACATCGGCTGCTACGTTATGGAGCCCAAAGTCTTAAACTACATACCTGAAGGTGTCGTATACAGTATGGATCTAGCCTTCCAAAATATGATAAAGAGCGGGGAAAGGATTTACGGACACATTATAGAAGATGGCTTCATCGACATAGGGGACAAAAAGTCATATGCCTCAGCCTACAGGAAGTATCTTGAGAGGCTCGGTAAGATCCTCTAGCAAGCCGGTGCCTCCCTAGTTGTATCTAGTAGTCTTCGACGACCCTATAATCTCAAACAACTTCAAGCCACTAACCTACACAAGAGCAGCATTCGAGCTACCCTTTGCTGCAGGTACTGTACTCGATAGACTGCTTAACGCTCTAAAGCCAGATGAGGTGGTTCTTTTAGTGCCAAATTATCTAAAGAAGGTGGTTGAGGAAAGACAACAAAACTTCGCAGTAAATCCAGAATCTGTAAATGAAGACGCCATACTTGTAAACGGCTTTTTCAACCCTAGTTTCAAAGACCTTCTTAAGAAGGTGGCTTCAGAGAATAAGAGGTTTGCGATCTTTGATGAAGACTTACTTGCTGCAGCGAGGCTGGACGAGTTTCACCTAAGTAAGATTATGCAAACCATAAGAGAACGTAAACCCTACTTCAACGCTTTACCTGATTCCTCACCTTCTTTTAGAGTCTCTAACACAGTGGCTGCGAAATATCCTTGGCATCTCCTTGATCTAATCGGACCCGCGTTAAGAGAGCAAGCAAAGCAAATGGGGGAAGCGAAGGAGGCGTTACCCCCTAACATCTTTGTTAAGGGCAGTAGAGAAGGTTTAAGATTTGGAGATGGGGTCACGGTAGAAGGTTTCGTTACATTTGATACCAGCTCAGGTCCTATAATTTTAGATGATGGGTGCACAGTTGAGTCTTTTACTAGGGTCTCTGGACCTACCTATATTGGGATGGGCAGCCTCATCAAACCCTCCTCTATAATCGAAGGTAGCGTGATCGGTGAGGGTTGTAAGATCGGGGGCGAGGTCTCCAACTCCATTATCCTAAGCTACACCAATAAGGCGCATTTAGGCTACATAGGACACTCTATTGTAGGGGAGTGGGTCAACTTAGGCGCTGGTACTTGTAATTCAGATCTTAAGAACACATACGGTAGCGTGAGGGTAAGTGTGGATGGTGCGGTTGTTGATACCAAGCGTGTGAAATTAGGGTGCTTCATAGGCGATGGTGTGAAATCCTCGATAGGCACTCAGATAAGCACGGGTAGAAAGATAGGCGTGTTTAGCCACATAGGAGGCTTCATAGACCGAGATATACCGCCTTTCACATTCTGCCCAAAAGGTGTTGAGAGAGGCGCTGAGCCTATGCCATTAGAGGAGGTGTTAAAGGTGCAGAGGAGGATGATGAGTAGAAGAGGTAAAAGCCCAGGCGAGGCCTATGAGAATATGATGAAGGCTGTCTTTGAAATGTGTAGAGTTGAGAGAGGTGGTTAGTGTGGAGCTGAGTAAAGGGGAGGTTGAACGAGTAGATCGAGAAGGATTGCACAGAGACTACGAATCTTGGCCTGAGCAGGCTGAGTCAGCTCTCAAGCTATCAGTAGATCTTAAAGGAGTTGATGCGAATAAAATAGTGTATTGTGGGATGGGTGGCTCAGGCTGTGCCGGAGATATTCTGCAAGATCTGTCTTTCAGCAGAGCCAGATTCCTTCCCCTCTATGTAGTTAAGGGGTATCATCTACCACAGTTCGCTGATAAATTGACACTGGTTCTAGCGGTCAGCTACTCAGGGGATACAGAAGAAACTCTATCTGCCCTTAAGGAGGCGCTTGAGAGAGGATGTAAAGTGGTCGGGTTCTCCTCTGGTGGAGAGCTCGAGAAGATCTGTAAGGAGAATAGCGTACCACACGTAAAGCTTGGCAGCGCCCTAACCCCTAGATCAGCCTTACCCTTCATACTCTACTCAACCCTATCTGCTCTAGAAAGGTTGGGCTATGAACTGGTTTCGGAGAGCGACCTCTACGACACAATAGCTTTGATGCGTAGGCTAAGGGGATCGGTAGGGGTGGAGAGTGAGTTGAAAGATAATGAAGCAAAGCAGATCGCGCACCACCTCTATAACGCATACCCAATAGTATACGGTCCTCAGGAGTTTAGGGGTGTACTTTTGAGATTCAAGAACTCGCTTAACGAAAACGCTAAGGTTCATGCGTCTGTTGAGATATTGCCTGAAGCTTGCCACAACAGTATCGAAGCTTGGCTCCCTTATCCTTCAAACCTTCGGGTCCTCTTCGCAATAAACGAATACGATGAAAGGTTAAAGAAGCGGTTTGATACGCTTATGGAGCTGGTTGAGCGGTCTGGTGTCAAGTATAGGAGCGTCCACGCGGGAGAGGCTTCGCTCTTCAAAAGTATGGTGAAGCTCCTCTACATATTGGAGTACGCAACGCTCTACCTTGCTGTGTTAAGAGGGATTCCACCAGCACCAACACCCAACATAGCTTTGTTGAAAAAGAGGTTGAGCGGAGACTAGGAGACACCTACGAGCGCAGCGAACTCTCTTTTAAATGCGAAGCTGAGCTTGCTAGCTACCTTCTCCGGTGGAAGAGGGTTGAAATATATGCCCGTGCCCACGTGAAGCGAGTTCGCTGGTGGAGCGTTCGCATGCACCTCGAGGTGCCAGTGTAGCTGCTTAGATGTCTTCTTCTCTGAGGATGAGTGTAACACGATGGTATAGGGTGTGAAGTTAAAAGCCTTATCAAACGCACCTAATGCCGCTCGGATAGTGAGGGCGAGGTTATCAAGCTCCTTCTGCCCAACTTTTAGGAAACTGGTCTGATGCCTCCTAGGGAAGACCCAGAATTCGTATAAGGATGATGGAGCCCAAGGAGCGAAGACGATATAATGCTCGTTTAGGTATATCTGCCTTGGGCCGCCTGTTTCAATAGATACAACGTTACACATCGGGCATACAGCCGTTTCTCGATAAGTGTTATGGAAGGCGGTGGCTTCTTGCTCCACTATGGGCGGGAGCTTAGGGAGTGTAACCAAATTGAATCTAGCGTGCCCCTTTGCTCGCTCTGCGAAAACAGAAACATATGTTACACCTTTCTTACCATATAACCACTTCATACGGTCTTGAATGACTCTGAGAAGATTAGACCACTGATTTACGCTTATGGTTGATAAAGTTTCTTGGTGGTCTGGTGTCGCCACTACTTCATAATGGTAGCCGAATGCAGGCTCGCTATAAAGAGGGAGATCAGTAAATCTTGACTGCTGAGATATGCTAACAAATGGTTTCCTACTAGGAATAACTCTGATGGACCAGTTCTTAATTCTCTCCTCTTCAGTATCGCTTTTCTTAACCAGCGAGCCTTGATACTGCACTAAGACCAATTCGGCTGGTTGAGTTAGGTGCTCATTACCCGCACAGTAGGGGCAAACCTCCTCGCCTCCGCCAGCCTCTAGGTAACCGCGCTCAAGATCTTCATCGCTCACTATACAAAGCGAATCTCTAAAATAGTCCTTTCTGATCTCAACCATAATTATTACCTCACCTAACCAAACCCCATAATAGCGGGGAAGCCAACTCTTATGTTTTAACATATGCAAACATATATACCGGATAGTGAGAGGGAGCTTACCGTTATGCAAAGCGAGGTAGACCCAAAAGCAGTCGAAGCGATAATGCAGAGCAGAGCGGAAGGACCTCAGTCTGCGGCCGTGCTGGTGGGTAAGGTTAATGAAGTGGTCAAGCCTAAAAGTGCAATAAGAAGGGTTATGGACTACCTTATAGGCGAGCCGCTAACCTATCTTGTTAACTGGGGTAGACTCTACTCTCTTTGGCCGACTCACGTTGAAACAGCGTGCTGCAGCGTTGAGATAGGGGCCTCGGCTGGTCCAAGGTGGGATATGGAGCGTTTTGGCGTATTGGAAGCCTTTGGGAGCCTTAGGCAGTGCGACCTTATGATAGTTATGGGTACGGTGACCAGAAAGCTAGCACCTAGGTTAAAGCTGATTTGGGATCAGATGCCCGATCCAAAGTTTTGTATAGCCATGGGTGCTTGCGCAATATCTGGAGGGCTCTATGAGCAGTCTTATAATGTGCTCCAAGGGGTTAACAAAATCATCCCGGTCGATGTATACATACCAGGGTGCCCTCCACCAGCCCAAGCAGTTATAGATGGTATCGTGAAGCTTCAGGAGAAGATTCGTTGTATGGATCTTAAAGGGAGGGTCATATCCGAATCTTATCTTCGCCTCTCACCTAAGTGGAGGATGAGATAAGACATGGTAAAACCGATAGCGATACTTAACGCGGTTAAAAGCGGGTTACGCCACCTATTTTATAGTCGTGTTACAAGAAGGTACCCTGAAGTCGAAAGCGGCCTACCTGAAACCTACTACTCCTTTGACCCAAAGAAGGGTGTCGCAGCCGCCGGCTGGAGAGGGCGCCACTACCTTGAGTTAGATAAGTGCACTGGCTGCCAGCTATGCTCATTTATGTGCGATGAAATAAGTAACGCGATTGTGATGGTAGAAGTGCCTGAAGTAAAGTTTGAGCAGAACAAAAAGAGTCTCTTCCCATCTATAGATTATGGGAGATGCGTGTTCTGCGGGTTATGTGTCGATTCTTGCCCCTTCGAGTGCCTACATATGACTCCTGAGATTAGGTTGGCAGACTATGATAGGAACAAGCTTTACTACTCCCCGCTTGAGTTGAGCATACCACCCTCTGTGGGTAAGCCGTCATATCTAGTTGGGAAGCGAAGGGAGGCAGCGAAAACTTGAACGATCTGTTTGAGAAGATTAGAGAGAGAGCGCCAGAAGCCCAGTGTACCGTCAGAGGAAATAGGATTAAGGTCGTGACGCCTGCGGAAAGTGTCGTAAGAGTGGCTGAGGTTGTGAAAGAATACGGTTTTAACCACATAGAGTCGGTCTGTGGCATAGACCACCCTAATGATAACGCAATGGAAGTCCTATATATTGTGGGCTCAGTAGAAGAAGGTCTGAAGTCTAAGGTATTGATCTTAGGCAGCAGAATCTCTCGGAATAACCCTGTCTTCCCATCCCTTATCAACATATGGCCTGGAGCTTACTTTCACGAGAGAGAAGAGTATGAGATGCTGGGTATCCGCTTTGAGGGGCATCCGAAGCTAGCCAAGCTACTTCTACCAGACGATTGGGACGATACCCCTCCGTTGAGAAAGGAGTTTCAAGTTAAAAAGTGGGGGGCGATCGAGCGTGAGGATTCAGGGCTTAAGATAGAGCGGGCTGTCCTTCATACCCCTCCGCCAGAATACATACCGACACAAAGCGACTTTATGAAGGTTAAAACACCACCTTTCTTAGAGCGTTTCCAGCAAGCTCTTGATGTGCCAGACTATGATACACTGGGTAGGCAGCTCTTCCAATGGGTTCGGAAGGATGAGCGGAGCATCGCCATCTCTTTCGGCATTCAGCACCCTGGGAGCGGGCATATGAGGCTTGTCTTAGGTGTGGATGGAGACATCATAACCGAAGTCGAACCAGACATAGGCTATGTGCACAGAGGGAAGGAGAAGATGTGTGAATACAAGAACTACTTTCAGAACATACCTCAACTAGAGCGTATGACTGTACACGATTCCTCAGGCATGCTCTTCCCTTATGTGCTCGCTGCAGAAGACATACTTGACATTTCAGATAAGGTCCCTGAGCGGGCTAAGTATCTGCGCATAATAATGGCTGAGTTTAACCGCATACTTAACCACACATATTGGCTTGCAATAATGGGTATCTTCACAGGGCACTCAACAATGTTTATGTGGGCTATGGGCGACCGCGAACTTATTATCGATGCTGCTCAACGACTTGCTGGTGCTAGAGTCACATTCGCCTATTTTGTGCCCGGCGGAGTTAGAAACGACGCCCCAGAGGGTTGGACGGATTACGTGCTGAAGATCTGCGATAAATTTGAGGAGCGCATCAGCCACTATAGGGAGATATATTTTGAGAACCCGCTCTTTCTAGATCGAACGGTAGGCGTTGGTGTTTTGCGTAGGCAAGACGCCATAGATCTCGGCATAGTAGGTCCAGCGCTTCGGGCATCTGGTGTCTTTTCAGATACTCGTAAAGATGAACCTTATTCGCTCTACGATACCATCGACTTTGACGTGCCTGTGATGAAAGAGGGTGACTCATATGCTCGCTGTATGGTCTCCTACCTAGAAATGTATCAGAGCCTAAGGATAATAAGGCAAGCAGTCAAGATGATGAAGCCCGGGCCAGTCAGATACCACATCAGAGGGAGATTGAGAGGTAGGGAGGGTGAAGCCTACGCTCGAACAGAAGCGGCGCGAGGAAGCCTCTCATTCTATATAATCAGCGACGGAAAGGAGAAGCCATATAGGGTTAAGATCAGCACCCCCTCTTTCAGAAACCTCTTAGCCGGGGTTAAAAAGCTGCTTCCTGGGCATAAGGTGGCCGATGTTCCAGTGATACACTGGAGCTTGAATTATTGGGCGGTAGAAGCCGACCGCTGATATTAAGGAAGAGATTTTGAGTAAGGCTGTGTCAGAGAAGCCTACCAGCATACAACCCATAGTTATCTTAGTGTTATATATGGGGCTATACTTCTTCTCTCAATTTCACCGAACAGCTATCGGTCCTCTTGCAGGGGAGTTTATGCGTGAATTCGGTGTATCTGCGGCGAACGTGGGTGTGCTCACATCTTCTTACTTTATCATATATGGTCTACTCCAACCACTTTATGGTGCTGCGATAGATAGATACGGTTCAAGCAAGGTGGTTCTCTTCACGATGCCCATCTATGTTCTAGCGTGTTACCTATTCGCCACATCCCCAACATTTGAATCACTCATCCTATCCAGAATAGGAGTAGCCGCAGCCATCGCTTGTGTTTTTATAGCCGGTTTGAAGGCGACCGCCCTCACATTTAAGAGTGCCACATATGGTAAGGTAGTCGGGATCTACACAGGCTGGGGATACACAGCAAGTCTACTAGGTATGGTTATTCCCAGCATCATGCTTGGGCAAGGTTTAGGTTGGCGCCAAACATTTATCTCAGTAGCTGTGGCAAGTCTAATCTTCTACGTATTCTTCGCCGCTTTTACTGTTAGACACGCTACTAAGAAACAGGCTACCGATCCTTCATCCAAACAGAGTGGAGTTAAATTAAGAACACTTTTTTCATCGAACCTTTTGCTCATTTATCTGAGTACTGCGGTAGCGTATGGATCTTATGTAGGTCTTGTCAGCTGGATACCGAAGTATCTCTATGACGTTTTTGCACTAACTAGAGACGTTGCCGGTATTGTAGCAGCACTACCTGTTGCTATGATGGCCATAGGGAGTCCTCTCATGGGGATTTTAGCTGACAGGACAAAATCCTGTAGCTCTGTGTATAAGTATACTCATCTTTTGACCGCTATCCTCCTAGCAGCGCTACTCTACTCAATTATGTTGAGTGATGTGTATCTTTCTATGTTGTTCTTTTCGTGCTCTGTATTAAGCCTAAGCGGTTTTACGATTTGGCCCACGATCATCAGAAAAGAGGTAGGTGAAAGGAACCTTGCCCTACTCCTAAGCTTGGTTAACACCTTCGTAGTCCTAGGCGCATTCGCTTACCCAGCAGCGATGGGGCTGATAATGGATCTGACAACGCCGAAGATGATAATCGCAGGTGAGCGAATTTATGACGTGGGAGCATATTTCTGGGCATTCACTCTCTGCCTTGCTACCCTGGCGATTTCAACCTTGATGCTTTTCGCGCGGATGCGTACAAAAGTTTAGGCTACTGGGGCTCTATGGTCGCTGGGGGTTTGCTTGAGATCACATATGTGACCCAAGTCACACCTGGAACTTCGTTAGTTATCCTATTGCTGATTCTCTCAAGCACCTTATACGGTAGCCTTACCCAGTCTGCAGTCATGGCATCGGTAGATTGGACAACACGCACAGAAACTATGTAGCCGTAGCTTCTAGCATCCCCAAGCACACCAACAGCTTTATCGTCACCAACTATAGCGAAGGCCTGCCACACCTTATCGTAGAGATTGTGCTTTTGAAGCTCCTCCTCCACGATGCTGCTAGCCTCCCTACATATGCGCAGCTTTTCCTCTGTAACCTCGCCTATGATCCTAACAGCCAAACCCGGCCCGGGGAAAGGGTGTCTTTTTACTATACTGGCGGGCAGTTTAAGTAAGGAGGCTATCTTTCTAACCTCATCCTTATAGAGATCTCTGAGAGGCTCAAGCAGCTTGAATTCAAGCTTTTGAGGCAGCCCTCCTACATTGTGGTGCGTCTTGATTCTTGACGCTGGGCCTTGACTTGCAGCAGACTCTATCACGTCAGGGTATAAGGTTCCCTGCGCTAGCCACTCAAATGGCCCATATTTTATGCTGGCTTCTGTGAAGACGTTAGCGAATTCTTCGCCGATGATCCGCCTCTTCTCCTCAGGGTCCACCACGCCTCTGAGTCTATCTAGGAATCTCTTTGATGCATCTATTACGATCAATCTTACACCTAGGGTATCTCTAAACGTTCGCACGACTTCCTCAGCATCATTTTTTCTGAGCAGCCCGTGATCTACGAAGATGCAGGTTAGCTGGTCTCCAACCGCTTTATGTATAAGCGCAGCCGTTGTCGACGAATCTACACCACCGCTCAATGCACACAAGACTCTTTCAGACCCGACTTTAGATCTGATTTCTTCAACCGACTTTTCAATAAAGGATGGCATAGTCCAGTTCGCTTTGCAGTCGCATATTTCAAAAAGGAAGTTTCTTAGAATCTTTTTGCCGCGTGGTGTATGGGCGACCTCTGGGTGGAATTGTAGAGCGTATATTCTGTGCTCAATATCACGTATGGCTGCGTACGGCGAGTTTTCTGTGTATGCTATGGGTTCGAAGCCTACTGGTATGGTTTTCGCCGAATCTCCGTGGCTCATCCAACAGACGGTAGTGGATTTGAGCCCTTTGAATAGGTCGGTTGTGTCTATTATATGGAGCACAGCTTTGCCATACTCGCGCTTATCAACTCTAACAACCTCTCCTCCAAGCTGATGCACTATGACCTGAAGGCCGTAGCATATTCCTAGTATAGGTATCTTTAGCTCGTAGATAGCGGGGTCTGGTAGCGGAGCATCCTTCTGGTATACGTTTGCTGGACCACCTGATAAGACCAGCCCCTTCGGTTTGAGTTGCGCTATATCTTCAGCCTTAGTGTAATAGGGTATGAGCTCAGAGTACACTCTACATTCTCTTATACGCCTCGCTATGAGGTGGGCGTACTGTGCGCCGAAGTCTAGGACCAGAACCTTGTCTATACCTTTCTGCAAGGCTTTACCCGCTCTTTTCAAGCATCCTTGTAAATGACCATGTTACTGTGCTTATTATCTCATTTAGCCTAGTCTGGTTCCCGTAGTTTCTTATAGTTATCTTCGTCAGCCTACCATTATCCTCCTCTATATTGTAGGAGAGGACTTGATTCAGCACCATCTTCCCCTCTTTAACAGCTTCGTTATCTTTAGCCTTCATCCCCTCAAGTATTCTGTTGATGAAGAAACTCTTGAAAGGCGGTGTATCGACCATCAACCTAACGTCAGAAGCTGGTATTATGACTACGGTGTCTGGTGAGATATACGCATTGCCCAGCAGCAGACCATCCTTTACCCTCTTCAGCGGGCGAACCTCACTGAAGCTCTCAACAGTAGGCGCTTCTGCAGCAGAGGGCTTTGCGATTTCAGCGGCGGTCTTAAAGCTACTCTGCCTAAGTATACTATCGATTATTAGGAGCATCTGCTTTAACCGTTCAATATCAGCCTCATGCTCGGCGATTCTAGCCTCTATCCACATCTTCATATCTGCTGCACGCCTTATCTCTTCCTCTGTAAAGCTCATCTCCACAAATCATCCACACACCTAGGTTTTAACCTTTCTAATAGTTGCTTAGCCAACCCATAAGGATTAAAGTTTAAAAAGAAGATTTTAGTAGCTAAAATAGAAGATGGTAACTCGCATAAACATTAAGGAGCTAGAGTCAGGCGGTTTAAAAATCAAGGGACTTGAACTTACGGTAGGCAAGTTTACAGAGTTCGATGAATGGGCCGAACCAATGGGGCCAACCCCCTACCCTAGTTTAATGGATTTAAGAGAGTGGGATTTGAGGCTTCTTGAACGCTATCCCCCCTTCTACTCCCCCTTAAGTGACTTCTGTGAATTCTGCACCTACGGAAAGTGTGATCTTACTGCTGGAAAGAGAGGGGCCTGTGGGATAGATATGGCTGGGCACATGGGCAAATGGGTGCTTCTGCAGACCGTAATGGGTACTTCAGCACATACAACACACGCTCACCACCTTTTGAACTTTCTAATCAAGCAGTATGGTCCTGATCAACCTATAAACTTGGGCGGCGAGGTTGAAATCGAAGCACCCATCACAAGGTTAATAACAGGTATAAGACCGAAGAAGCTTTCAGATCTAGTGGATGTTGTGAACTACCTTGAGGGGCAGATAACCCACCTTCTATCAGCTACCGCAACTGGACAGGAGCAGAACTACCTAGATTACGAATCTAAAGCCTTACATGCTGGTATGCTTGATATCCTGGCGTTAGAAGTAGCGGATATAGCGCAGATATCAGCGCTCGGCTTCCCAAAAGGAGATGCTGAAACACCATTCATTGAGGTTGGTATGGGGGTTGTGGAGCGCGAGAAACCAGTAATACTATGCATAGGTCATAACGTTGCGCCTGGTAGTGAAGTTATAGATTATCTGAATGAGACTGGGCTTTATGGTAAGGTTGAGGTCGCTGGTGTATGCTGCACAGCATCGGATCTTGCACGCTTCTCTAGCGGTGCTAAGATCGTTGGACCAATCTCTAGGCAGCTTCGCTTCATAAGGATGGGTATAGCAGATGTTGTGATAGTGGATCAAGAGTGCGTTAGGGCTGATGTAATAGAGGAGGCGACGAAGGTTGGATCTAGGGTTATAGCGACTTCAGATCAGCTCGTAGGAGGCTTGCCTAACTACACAAATATCGATGACGATATCGTGGTTTCAAGACTAGTTTCAGGCGAAGAGCTAGCGGTTGTCATCCAAGACCCGGTCAAGGTTGGTAGAGTAGCGGTGAAAGCTGCAAGATTAATCGCCCCACTTAGGCTTAATCAAAAAGGGTACAATAGGAACGAGATAGTAGCCAAGGCCGCAGCTTGCTCACTTTGCCTAAGCTGCACAAAGAACTGCCCTATCGGGATAAATGTGGGCTTAGCTGTAAACACGGCTAAACGAGGTGACCAATCTTTACTCCTAGAAGTCTTCGACGAATGTCTAGGCTGTGCAAGATGCGACGCAGCCTGCCCCAATGACATACCTGTGCTTACTGTGATAGATGCTGCCTCAGAAGACAAGATCAGGAACGAAAGGTTCAAGATCAGGGCTGGAAGAGGACCAATAAAGGATACTGAGATCAGAAATGTTGGCAGACCAATAGTTATGGGCGAGATACCTGGGGTGGTAGTATTTGCCGGATGCGCAAACTATCCTGGCGGAAATTATGATCTTGCTAAGATGGCTGATGAATTCGCTAAGAGAAGGTATATCGTTGTTACCTCTGGCTGTTCTGCTTTAGATATAGCGCGTTACAAAGATGAAAATGGGCAGACCCTCTACGAAAAATATCCTGGAGCCTTTGACGCAGGGTGTATAGTCAACTTAGGTCCATGTGTGTCTAACGCCCATGCTGTAGGTGCTGTAGTGAAGATAGCGAGCATATTCGCTAAAAGAAACCTCAGAGGGAACTTTGAAGAGATAGCAGACTACATATTAAATAGAATCGGCGCCGTTGCTATCGCTTGGGGTGCTCAGCATCAAAAGGCTATGTCTATTGCTACTGGAGCCAACAGATTCGGGATACCCGTCATCTTAGGGCCACAAGGAGTCAAGTATAGAAGAGCCTATCTGGGGAGAAGTGAAGATTACGAGAGGTGGTTGGTGTATAACGCTAAGGACGGGAGAAGGGTCTATGTTGGACCTACCCCAGAGCACCTATTATGTGTAGTTGAAACGGCAGAGGAGGCCATGGTTACCGCTGCCAAGCTCGTCATGAGACCCAACGACACACCTAAAGGGCGGATGATCAAATTATCCAACTATGTCAGCCTGCATCGCCAATTTTATGGTGGCTTACCTGAAGATCTGCATCTATTTGTTAGGGATGAGAACGATCTGCCAATAACTATGAAGGATGAAATCTTAACTCTCATTAAGCAGAAAGGTTGGAAGCCAACAGAAATACCTGACCCCACTTTGCTCAGCAGAATGATTTTTGGAGGTAGGTAAAGATGTCTAAAGCTATAGCTTGGGATGAGGCTGAAATTAGGGGTCCTAAGACTGCTTACACCTTAACGCCTGAGAACTGCGGTAAGATGCTGCGTAGAGCAAAGAGACTTCTGATAATAGTTGGTGGGAACATATTGGATGAAGAGTACGTTAAAGTAAATATGGTCAACACCATAGAAAGGATCGCTAAGAAGTTGGGCGCAACTCTAGCGGTCTCTCCAAGTGTCTTCAGAGCCTTCCAACACTATGATGGCACAAAGTATATGATTAATGTGGAGAGCGTGGTGGAGAGGCTCTTGGATCCGAATTGGTTGGGGTTTGATGGCAGAGGCAAATATGACTTCATACTATTTGTTGGAGGGCTATACCCATTCCAAAGTATGATGTTAGCTTCATTGAAGCATTTCTCACCAACCCTTAGAACGATTACTATAGAGCGATACTACCACCCAAACGCAACGTTTTCACTAGAGAATCTTAGCTTCGAAAAATGGTGTGAGGGTTTAGAGGATCTGCTTAAGGCCGTAGAAGCTTAACCTACCTTTCACGCCACTGAGCCCTATAGGTCGCCAAGAGCAAAAATGCTATTGTGTATGCTATGAGGATAAGCCAGCTGTAAGTTATGTTCGTGGTAGAGGTAAGCCCGATGGAATCTCTTAGTATCAACGCTGCGTGTGTGGTTGGTGGTATGTACGCTAACCAGAGTAGAGACTCTGGTACACGCTCTATTGGGTAGAAGACTGGTGGAAGCACGGCTAACACGAGCCCTACGAGCAGAGAGATCTGCCACGCATTTCTTATGTTGGGTACGTAGGTTGATATGAAGAAGCCGAGCGCTGATGTTAAGAGCCAGACTAGTAGTGTAATGGAGAGTAGTGTGCCGAGGGTAAAAACGCTTGGTTTAAGCTGAAGTATGAGGGTTGATAGTATGATGAGTGCTGGTGAAGCGTAGAGGAGTTCTGATAGGGCTTCAGCAAGCAGATACGCCGTTTCAGAAACTGGAGATGCTACCATCATGTCTTGGAATTTAAGCTCAAGTTTATGCCACGCAGCATCACCAATTATGCCAGAACCTGTTTGAACGATGGTCATAATGTAGGCGCCGACCAAGGCGTACGGCAGAACCTCAGAACCCACTAAAGCGTAGAGTAAGAAGAGGACTGTGAAGGGTGCGAAGAATAGGTATATGAGGCTTAGCAGATTCCTTACGATCCAGAGTATACTGAACATGTATGCTAATACGAAGACCGCTCTAAGGTTCTGAAGCCTCTTCATCTTGAGCGCCCTCCTCAACCAGATCTATGAAGACATCCTCGAGCGTAGTAGGGGAGACCGAGGCTGAGACACACCTCTTAACAGCATCTAATGCCAACTCTCTTGCACTAGCCTCGTCTAAGAGTACCCTCATCTTTCCACCCACTTCAACAACCTTACCGTAAGATGAGAGCTCTTCTTTAGAGAAGCCTTCTGAAACATTCACTCTGAACCTATATGGTACCATAGCCTTCAATTCGTCAACCGTACCTTGTGCTACAACACCCCCACGATTTAACACAACGATGTAATCTGAAAGCACCTCTGCTTCGTTGATAGAGTTTGTTGTGAGCACGACAGAACCATATTTTCTGCAGTAGTCTTTAATGAGAGACCAGATCTTTCTTTGATTAACCGCATCTAAGCCGAGTGTAGGCTCATCTAAGAAGACCAGCTCAGCGTATGCTGATAGAGCCATCGCCAAAAGTATCCTCTGCCTTAAACCACCAGATAACTTATCTGCTGGTATAGCAGCATACTCGACCAATTCAAGATCTTCAAGCACCTTCTTAGCTCTAGCCTTCGCCTCGAACCTACCGAAACCACGCGCTAAGAGGGTGTAGTAGACGTGATCCCACGGCGTTAGAGGTGGGAATGGTCTGCCTTCTTGTGGCAAGACGCTTATGCGTTCACGAACCTTCTTAGCTTCGCTGACCACATCAAGATCTAAAACAGTTACGTTTCCGCTTGTGGGTAGAAGTTGTGTTGTAGCGATTCTTAATAGTGTGGTCTTCCCTGCACCATTTCTGCCAAGCAGGGTTAGGATGCCCGATGAAGGCATCTTAAATGATACATTATCTAACGCCCTCTTTTCACTACCCTTATAGATCTTAGTAAGGTTCGTACATTCGAAGACCCCAGCCAACCCTTACACCGTTAAGCATCTTGGCGGCTAAGCGCGCCATATTCTAGGCTATAAAGGATAGCGTCCTCCTCCCCCCTATAGTACCCTCTAAGCAACCCCTCTGCCCTAAACCCGAGCTTTTCATATAACCGTTGAGCAGCCAAATTCTTAACAGACACTTGGAGGACTACCCTCCGAACACCAGCTTCCTTCAGCATCCCCAGAGCTTGTGCCATCAAGTATGTGCCAACACCTCTGCGCCTAAACTTCTTAGCAACACCGATCGAAAGTATAGTGCCAAAGCAACCTTTCTTCTCAAAGGCTACGTACCCAATAGGGTTGCCTAGCACTTCAGCGAGCAGAATCGCGCAGCCTCTACTTCTAAGCATCGCCTCAAAGACCTCTCTATCATACGGGTACTCAAAACACTCCCCCTCAATCTTCAGCAAAGTTTTAACATCAGCCAAAGAAGCGTATCTGATAACGATGTTAGTATCTAATAGCAACCAACCCACCCATTCTTCTACCAGCAAACTATAATACCAAAGATGTTTATTTAAAGTACTTGTTTGCTTCGGTCTGAAACAGGGCTTACCTCTAAAATTAAAACAGCGTAGATCTTCAATTTTCCAATATCTTTATCATTCTCGTCCATTTCCCTAAGGATAGCCTTTCGATGAAGCCCATTTCCCTATAAAATTCCTTTGCTGAAAGATTCTTTACACCAACCCATAAACCCATAGTTCTTCTATTCCTTCTTCTAGCGTAATCGACCGCCTTTTCCACAAGCGTACTTCCTATACCTCTCCTTCTATAATTCGGATGCACAAACAGCTCGTGTATCTCTCCTACAATTTCACCATCAACGCCGCTAAACCAGTTTGCGTCGCAAGCTACGAACGCTACAGGTTCATTCATTTCGACTATCAAGAAGCCTTCAGAATCCCTTTTCAACAACCATTTGAAATAGTCCTCTATATCCTTTCTTTGCGTGTAAGCGTATTCCTCCAGTCCTTTATAAGATAGAACATATAAATCGACAAAAGATTCTATATCGCTCAGCACTACTTTTCTAATATTCATAATAGCCTTTTCTAATATTCATAATAGCCTTCTAAAAACTAATTTTAAGAGTGGGCTGCTAGCTACGTGCCGAAGATTTCTGCGGCTGCTTCCTCATACACCTTTAACGCGTCTTTGCTGAAGAGCACAAGAACCACTTCGTCAAACACGGGCTTCACTTCTAGAAACTCCTTAATCGCCTTTAACGCGACTCTGCTTGCTTCAGCGATCGGGTAGGCGTATGCACCCGTACTAATAGATGGGAAGGCTATGCTCTTTATGCCTCTTGAAGCTGCCAACTCTAAGCAGCTTCGATAAGCCTGTGCTAATAGATCGGCTTCACCCTCACCCCCACCTCGCCATATCGGACCTACGGTGTGTATAACGTATTTAGCCTTCAGTTTACCTGCGGTGGTTATAACCGCTTTACCCGTTGGTAGCCCGTCTGGATACTGGGTTGCTCTAATCTTCTTACACTCCTCTAAGATACTTGGACCACCTTTTCTATGTATGGCTCCATCAACCCCTCCTCCACCCATGAGGCTTGGGTTGGCTGCGTTGACTATAGCTTCAGTCTCCTGCTCCGTTATGTCTCCTTGAACTATTTTAATAGATGTTCTACCAACTTTATACTGCATATTACCTTCCTCTGCCAAGCTCTACCAAATATATTTGTCTCTAACCTATCGTGATCTGAATTATTCCAATAACTACAATAAAGGCGCTCAGGTAAACCTTTAGAGTAACCCTTTCACGAAGAAAGACACTACCTACCACGGTGGAGAGGATGGGCGAGATTGAGGAAAGCGGGACCGCTCTAGCCACCCCCATACTAGTTATACCGAGTAGGAATAGAGCGTTTCCAATGCTCAGACCGAGAATACCAGCTAGAGTAAGGACTAAGAGGGAGCGCCTATCCAGCTTAATGGGATTATAACCTCTAGAGTAGGCAAATCCGATGAGTATAACAGCTATAAGCGGGAGTCTCACAGCATTCAGAGCCAAAAAGCTGTAGTAGTTTAGGGCGTAGCTGAGTAGAAGTATGCCAGCGCCCAAATGGGAGCGCAACTGAGTGTGAGGAAGAAGTTCTTCGCTGTAAAGCTACTTTTCCCTTCTCCCTTTGGGCTGATGAGCCAGAGTCCTAGAATGATGAGTATGGCACCAACTATTATTTGAGGGGTTATTTCTTCACCTAAGAAGAGGAAGGCGCCTAATGTTGAGAAGAGTGGATAAGTATTCGCTACTGGCATCGCCCTCGCTACACCCACTGACTTCAAGGCGTAGATGTAGAGTGTGTCTCCAATTACGATACCAAGTAATCCAGCCAAAAAAGCGATGGTAAAGGCTCTCAAATCTGGGTTTAAGAAAACATTTACTTCACCTGCAAACAGAACTAGAAGTATCGAGCCTACTGCTCCCGCCGCCGCTCTGAGCGCATTGGCTGTGATCGGTTGGTATTTGGAAGAGCCTAGTTTTAGTAACGCTGCAGTAGCTGTCCAGCATAGAGCAGCACCGAGTGAGGCTGCTACACCTATGAACATTGACATTTAGTTGCATGGATATAAGTTGAGGGTATTTTAGATTATTTGCTTAATAACCAGCTTACGGTATTATTTCGCAGCTGTTAAACTTGGTATACGCTAGATCATCTAAGCTTATTACATCGTCCGATAGCGCCTTTTCTACCAAAGGTTTAATGCACCTTAACCCGTCTATTAGCAGCCTTACTGTGCTGCAGACGATTTTAAAGCCCTCTTCACCCCAGAGCTTCGTTATGTTAGCGTAGAGGCATCTTCCCCCGCAGAGGGAGAGTATATCGCAACCGCTGCAGGGTGGATTTAACTTAACGGCTTTGGGTAAAGTAGATGGATCGGTATCTCTGATATTGCCGAGGTAGTATGCTTTAAAACCCACCATGCTTGGGCACGGGACTATAGTGCCGTCGGTCTGGATAGTGTACTGAGTCCAGCCTGAGCCGCATCTTAAACCAGCTTCACCACCTTTGAGTAGAGTCTCTATGACGCCTAGGAAGGGGTAGATGCGTAAAACACGCCCAGCTGTGAGCTGATCGGCCCAAAAGTGTATGAGCCTGAGTAGACCGGGCCCATAGCTTTCCTCTATCCATCTGGTATAGGCTTCTGGGTTATAGTCGCTTCGCCAGAACTGCGCATCTAACTGCCAATGAACTGAATCGAATGTGCTGCTGCGCTCTAAGAGGTGCTTTACGCTAGATTCTATGTCGGTCTGTTGGCTGACAGTCATTCGGGCTATGACCTCGCCTTTGAAACCCTTTTCTCTTATAGTTTCCACATTCTCAATAACCCTTTTGTAGACCCCCTTCCCTCTATAGAAATCTGTGAGCATCTCATCGCCGTCTATTGAAACTAAGATTGTATGCAGCTTCTTCAGATACTTCGGCTCTATTCTATCTAGTAAAAGACCGTTTGTCTGAACCATAAACTTTTCAGCTTCAACATTATCCATTATCTCAAACATCCTATCCAATCTAAGTAGAGGTTCGCCACCATAGAAGATTAGGTTGCCCACCTTAGCTTTAGAGCAAAACGACTTCAATAGGTCTATGCTGTAAGATATTTCGTCTGGAACAGAGTAGTCGACTTCAAAGTCGAAGCCGCTTCCGATATCCTCGCAGCACTTACCGTAACAATACAAGCACTTCAGGTTGCAGAATGAGGTCAAGATGACGAACAGATGCATCCAAGAACCTCTCCCTCAGAGGTTAAGATAAGCCTTACACCCAGAAAATTTAAGGGTATGCAGATGGTATTTACGAAAGATTTAATACCAGATAGCCGTCTGCCGATGTCTGGAGACCAGTATGGTTAACATTCTATCTGAACCATACTTCTGGATAGCACCCATAGGGGGCATAGCAGCGATCCTCGCAGCCCTAGCCCTTATATGGCGAATACTTTCAATCAAGGTTGATGATCCAAAGGCTGCTGAAGTAGCGTCAGCGATACGCGTAGGAGCCTACGCCTTCATGAAAAGGCAATACTCAACTATAACGATCATAGCCATAGTTATAGCAGCGATCCTTTTAGCTGCGGGGTATGTTGCACCTAAGGAAGCTGAGGCAATAGCTGTTCACTTCGGACCAGGCGCAGCGGTAGCCTTTCTCATAGGAGCCTTCGCATCGTTGCTAGCAGGCTTCATAGCTATGGATATGGCGACACGCTCCAACGTTAGAACTGTTATTATGGCGAAGAAGGGGATAGAACCTGCTCTAAAGACGGCTTTCCATGGTGGCGCGATCATGGGGCTTCTTGTAACAGGCCTGAGTCTGCTCGGTGTCACAGCGCTCTTCGTATTATATGGTGCGGATGAAACCACACCGACCAAGATCATAGGGATGGGATTCGGTGCAAGCCTCGTAGCACTCTTCGCACAGCTAGGTGGCGGTATATATACGAAGGCGGCTGACGTAGGTGCCGATCTAGTGGGGAAGGTTGAGGCTGGCATACCAGAAGACGATCCAAGAAACGCTGCTGTAATAGCGGATAACGTAGGCGATAATGTAGGCGACTCAGCGGGTCGTGGAGCAGACCTATTCGAATCAGCCACAGCTGAAAACATAGGCAGCATGATCATAGGAGCCGTAATTGCGTCTTGGACTCAAAACTGGGCCTTCCTAGTCTTCCCGATAATAGCTAGAGCGCTCGGCATATTCGCTACTCTGATAGGTATGCCATTTGTTAGACTAGGCAAAGGGGAAGAGCATAAGCCGATGAGAGCCCTACATAAAGGGCTCATCGTAGCAACCATAATGTCTGCAGTACTCTTCTATGTCGCCATACAGCTCCTCTTCGGCTCACAGCCAGGCGGCATCTACCTATACTTCTCGATGCTTGCTGGTCTAGCGGCAAGCATCCTGGTTCAAGTCATAACAGACTACTACACAGGCAGAGAGAGGGGCCCAGTTAGGAGAATAGCCGATGCATCCCAGACTGGCGCAGGAACCAACATAATAACTGGCTTCTCAGTTGCGCTTGAGACAACCGCCTTACCCATAGCCTCGCTTGGAGCCTGTCTGCTAATCGCCTACTACTTTGGCACACTATTTGGCGCAGCGAATCCACAATGGGGTGCGCACGCATCTCTCATGGGCGGCGTTTACGGCACCACCTTGGCGACGATGGGTATGCTCGCTGTGATGGGAATGGTTCTAGCTTTAGATGGCTTCGGACCGATAGCAGACAACGCAGGAGGCATAGCTGAGATGTCTGGGCAAAGTGGAATAGGGGAAAGCATGGAGGCTCTCGACGCCGTCGGTAACACTACAAAAGCTCTAACCAAGGGCTTCGCTATGGGGAGCGCTCTATTAGCTGCGCAGCTACTCTTCCAAGCCTACATCGAAGCTGGGAACGAATATCTAAAGAGCCTAAACCTACCCGAAATCAAGCTTGAACTCAGCAACCCTGTCGTGCTGGTCGCAACACTCATAGGTGCGATGCTGCCCTTCATCTTCTCAGCCTTCGCTATAAAAGCTGTTGGCTCCGCTGCAAAAGAGATAGTTAACGAAGTGAGAAGACAGTTCAAAGAAATCCCCGGTCTAATGGAGGGTAAAGCAAAGCCAGAGTACGATAAAGCTGTAGATATCTGCACAAGAGCGGCTCTAAAGGAGATGGTTCCGCCAGGGCTACTGGTTGTGGTGGCTCCGATAGTCGTAGGTGTGCTTTTAGGTTGGAGCGCTGTAGGCGCTTTAGTCATAGGCGCAACCTTAGCTGGTATACCACTAGCCATACTAATGAACACAGGCGGCGCAGCTTGGGACAACGCTAAGAAGTTTATTGAAGCAGGGAATCTAGGGGGCAAAGGCTCACCCGCACACGCAGCAGCAGTAGTGGGAGACACAGTAGGCGACCCGATGAAAGACACAGCAGGCCCCTCACTACACGTGCTAATCAAACTGCTGAACACGCTCTCGATACTATTCATACCGCTCTTCATAGGGATACTCGGGCTCTAAGCTTCTGAGGTATAAACCTCAGAAACCCTCTAACATTTTTTCTCTACACCGCTCCACTCACTTTAAGTAGCAGAAGAGGTTCCTCATATAACCCCAGCGTCGCCTTCACAGCAGATGTAGATCTGATCACTACGGGTTCGCAGACGAGGTTGAGCGATGCGCACTCAACCATAGCGTTAAGAGCGGCGTGACCCACTTCATTATGCACATACATAATACCCCGTTCACCATACTTCGAGGTAGTTCTAGGGTAGACTGCGCATATAAGAAGGTATAGGGAGTATTCATCGGGCACAAAGCCCATTATCTTCGAAACTTCAGCGAAATAGTCTCCGCTTTTGAATAGGGTTAACCTTTCGCCTACAGGGTCGTAGTGGTAGACACCTTCGCTTAAACCATCAACACCTTCAGCGTCGACAACTACGTAAACTTCAAGCGGATACAACCCGCCTGCTGAAGGTGCTGATCTTAGCGGATATATCCACCCAGAATCCCTCTTTGTTACGCCTTGGGTAGCCCACAGAATCCTACCTAACTCACCTAAGCTGAGCTTTTTGCGCTTCGGTGTTCGGATAGAATCGACTCTTTCGAGGGCTTTGGTGAGGCTTAGATTGCCCGATACTAAGTTAGAGAGTGGTATGCTCAAATTCGGTCACCGACTGGTATTATGTAGAGGGGTGTCTTTGCTGTTTTGAAGATCTCCTTTACTCTATCGTCATAGAAGGCGCCTATGACCACACATCCAAGCCCCAGCCCTACAGCCGCCAGATACACCTTCTCACCCAAGATACCAGCACACAGATGAGGCAGCTCAACAACACCTTCTCGCAGCACACCACGCTCAAGATCAGAGAAGAGAATGATGTTAAAGCAGGCTTCCTCAACCCACACTTGATTTACTGCTGCTGAAGCGAGCTCCTTAAGGAAACTTCCTTCACGAAGCATCTTGAGGGCGTGCTCATCTCTAAGATAGAGGTAGATGCCTGCTGGAACACCCTCAACCTTACCCTCACCCACAGCAACATATACATCGATCTCATTTAGCGCTGCTTCGAGAGCGCCGTAGCCATTTCCGGCTCTGCCGAGTGAGTGAGAGAGCAGCTGGCTGAACCTAGTAAGATCTATTGGATGCCTATACTCCCGAATAGAGCGCCTCCTCTGAATCGCCTCTTCTACAGGCATAGAGATCTTAGGGGGCTCAGGAAGCTCTACAACCCCGCCAACAAACCCCTCCTTCCTCTGAGGTGTGAATATGAGTAGCGTGGAGAACGCCACTATAATAGAGGAGGCTAACAGCAATATACCCTTGATGAAGCGCCTCCTCCCAACCATCTAATTAGAAACCGAGCCCTCTGCTAAATAAATTTAGCAAGCAAAGTAGAGTGCGTTTACAATAAGGTTTGTCAAATGGTCTACTGAAGAATGCTACGATGAGCGTAGTCAGCTTTAAAGTTAGTAAAGAGATTAAAAAGAAGATGGAGAAGTTCAAATATAAGGTCAAATGGGCTGAGGAACTCAGAAAGTTTGTAGAAGAGAGGACACGGATGCTGGAAGCTTCTGAGAACATCGAGAAAGTCGTGAAAGATCTTGAGAAGATACCTATAGAGGTTCCTAAAGGGTTTTCAGCGGCGTTGGTGAGGGAAGACCGTGATAGTAGTTGACGCATCCGCTCTCGCAGCATTTATACTTAAAGAGCCTGGATGGAGGAGTTTGGTAGAGTATGTAAGATATTGTTTATCGCTAGATCACGCTGTAAAAGAGGTTGCAAACGCCCTCTGGAAACTAAATCGAGTTAAAAAGGTTATTAGTGTCGAAGATGCCCTACGGCTCTTTAACATGCTCTCTTCTCTACTAAACGTAAATATCATATTTGAGCCTGAGCAACTGTATTTGAGTAAGGCGTTCAGAATAGCGTTGGATTACGGGTTAACTGTGTATGATGCGTTGTATATCGCTTTAGCAAAGGAGAAGAAGCTACCGCTTTTAACACTAGATGAAAGGCAGAGAGAAGCGGCGTTGGCTTTCGGTGTGGAAACAATCGGAGTAGCTCTTTAATAACCTTCAGCATTATATGTAGTGTGGAGATGGAGTACAGCCTAATCGCTCAAGCCTATGAGAAGATGGAGGAAACGACCAAGAGGCTTGACTTAACAGCATATTTGGTTGAGTTATTCAAGGCTACTCCTGTTGAGATCTTAGATAAAGTCATCTACTTGACGCAGGGCAAGCTTTACCCAGACTACATGGGTGTGGAGATAGGGGTGGCTGATAAACTCGCGTTAAGAGCTGTCGCCAACATAACTGGGCTATCAGTAGAGAGGGTCGAGGAGTACTATAAGGAGAAAGGCGACATAGGTGCGGTAGCCCAAGATCTATTAGCCAACAAGAAGCAGCAGACACTCTTCTCCGAGCCCCTAACAGTAGAAAGAGTCTACGCAACTTTAGAAAAGATCGCCAAAACAACCGGCTCTGGCAGCCTCGATTTAAGATTGGGTTATCTTCAGAGCCTCCTTAACGACGCAACACCAGTTGAGGCGAAGTATCTTCTGCGCACAGTAACAGGCAAGCTTAGGCTTGGTATAGCTGACTATACGGTGTTAGATGCGTTAGCTGTAGCGTTCACGGGGGATAGGGCGAATCGAGTACACCTAGAGAGGGCCTATAATCTATCTAGTGACCTAGGTAGCGTCGCTAAAGCGGTCGCTCGAGAAGGGTTAGAGGGGGTTCTGAAGTTCAAGATTCAGATCGGTAAGCCAGTCAGACCAATGTTGGCTGAGAGGCTCGAGTCTGCCGAAGCCATAGTTGAAAAGATGGGCGGGGAGTGTGCCGTTGAGTATAAGTTGGATGGGGAGAGGCTTCAGATACATAAAAGGGATTCGGAGGCCAGCCTCTTCTCACGTAGGCTTGAAAATATAACAGCGCACTACCCAGATGCAATAGAGCTTGTTGTAAAGCACATCAAGGCTAAGGAAGCGATACTAGATGGTGAAGCTGTAGCGATAAACGAGGACACAGGCGAATACCTACCCTTCCAAGAGATTATGCATAGGAGGAGGAAGTATGGCATAGAGGAGGCGATGAAAGAGTACCCGATCTCACTAAACTTATTCGATATACTCTACCTCGAGGGGGAAGATCTTACCCAGAAACCCTATCTTGAAAGGAGGAAGATCCTCGAAGAAGTTACTGAGAAGGCTGAAAGAATCACCATAGTTCCAGCTATAATAACTGCTGATCCTCAAAAGATTGAAGAATTTATGCAACAAGCCATTCTAGATGGATGTGAGGGGATCGTAGCCAAGGATCTGAAGAGCAGCTACAGAGCTGGTGCAAGGGAGTTCGCTTGGATAAAGCTGAAGCGGGAGTATAAGAGCGAGCTGCAAGACACAATAGACCTAGTAATCGTAGGAGCCTTCTCTGGGAGGGGGAGGAGGGCTGGCAGATACGGAGCCTTCCTCCTAGCAGCCTACGATAAAGATGAAGACGCCTTTAAGACAGTATGCAAAGTGGGCACCGGTTTCACAGACGAAGATCTGGCGAGGTTTCCCGAAATCCTTCAGCCATATAAGATACCGAATAGGCATGCTAGGGTCGAGTCAAAGATAGAGGCTGATTTCTGGTTTACGCCAAAGGTGGTTATCGAGGTCATTGCCTCAGAAGTGACCTTGAGCCCAGTCCACACCTGCGCTATGAACTTGATCAAGAAGGGCGCTGGATTAGCGCTCAGGTTCCCGAAGTTTACTGGTAGGTTGAGAGACGATAAGGATGCTGAAGACGCCACAACCGTTCAGGAGATAGTGGAGCTGTATAGGTCTCAGTTGAAGAAGATAGTTGAAGAGTAAAATCAATTTATACAGCAGAATCTTCCGTCACATCTAAATATAAGGTCAAAGCAATAGAAGGTGGATGTAATTTGCTACTGCCCTCAGAAGTAGAAGCGAAGACGATCATACC
>JAAOZN010000041.1 GCA_011605775.1 Nitrososphaerota archaeon
CAGAACAGGTTCTGTCTAATCTTCCTAAGGGTTCTTCTGCTCAGTTTTATCGCCTCAGCGACATCTCTTGGATCGTCTTTGATCAGCACTATGCCAGCTGCCTCCACCGCAACATCTGTGCCGCTCCCTATCGCTATACCCGAATCTGATTGAGCCAAGGCTGGCGCATCGTTTACACCATCGCCTACCATGGCTACGACCCTCAGCCAGAACCTCATCCACACCTAGCTCTCTAGCCACTGCCTCAGCTGTCGTTCTATGGTCTCCTGTGAGCATAAGCACCTTCAAGCCAAGAGCCTTCAACCCATTTACTGCATCCTTGGCACCCTCCTTTAAAGTGTCTGCAACTGCTATCAAGCCGATCAGCTTACCTGAAGCAGCTACGTGGATCACGGTCTTTCCTTCGTAAGATAGCTGCTCAGCAGCTTCTCTAAATCTTTCAACAGAGACCCCTCGCTCAGCTAAGAGCCTACGGTTACCTACAAGAATTTCAGTGCCGTCAAGACGGGCTTTTACACCCAAGCCTGGTAACGCTTCAAAACTACTCGGCTCAACCGCCTTCAAGCCTAACTCTTCCGCCTTCTTTACTACCGCCTCTGCTATCGGGTGTTCTGAGTTCTTCTCAGCAACAGCTGCTAAGCGTAGAACCTCTCTTGGATCATCTTCTGCTACTATATCTGTGACCGCTGGCACGCCTTTGGTCAGCGTTCCGGTTTTGTCGAAGACTACTGTGTCCACTCTTCCTGCCTTCTCAAGATGCTCTCCCCCCTTTATCAGTATACCCTTTTCAGCGCCCTTTCCAGTCCCGACTACGATGGCTGCTGGCGTTGCTAATCCGAGTGCGCATGGGCAAGCTATGATCAAGACGGCAACAAGCGATGTGAATGCTTTTATGAAGTTGGATGCGAGAATCAGCCAAGCAGCAAATGAAAGAATGGAGATTGAGATCACAGCGGGTACAAAGTAGCTTGCAACTCGATCTGCTAAACGCTCTATAGGTGCTTTCGCAGCAGCTGCTTCCTCAACTAACCTTATTATCTGCGAGAGGGTTGTGTCCACGCCTACTCGAGTAGCTCTGATCTTCAGCACGCCGCTTTTGTTGATCGTTGAGCCTATGACTTCATCACCCACTTCCTTCTCCACAGGTATGCTCTCTCCTGTCACCATCTTTTCATCGACGCTTGAGTAGCCTTCCTCAACTACTGGTATCCTTTCACCAGGCTTCACAAGTAGAAGATCGCCCACCTTAACCTCTTCAACAGGAACCTCAATCAAAGATCCACCCCTAATTAAGGTCGCCACCTTAGGCTGCAGATCCATCAGTTTGCGGATAGCATCTGAAGCCCTCCTCCTCATCTTACTCTCAAGAAGCCTACCGAGCAGAATAAACCCGATTATCAGAGCCGAGGTTTCAAAGTAGACGACTCTGGCTTCTGCAGGCACCAGCTGGGGTAGGAATGTTACGATGGTGCTGTATCCCCACGCCGCTGTTGTACCTATTGCAATAAGTGTATCCATGTTGGCTGCTTTAGCCCTCAAGGCGTGTAAGAGGCCAGCGTAAAACCTTCTCCCTGCTATGAATTGGACGGGTGTGGCTAATGCGAAGAGGAGTAGGTTAAGATTCCCTTTGTTTAGAGCCGCTAACCCCACTACGTCGCTCATACCTAAGATGAATATAGGTACGCCTAGTGCGAAGCTGAAGATTGTCGTAAGCAAGATGTTTCTGTGCTCGATTTCTGGTCTAAGGAAGGTTCTTAAGCATCCCTCGCTGCAGAAGTAGTATACTGTTCCTCTGACCTCAGCCTTGAGAGCTTCAGGGTTCTCTTCAACAAACATACCACAAACAGGGTCTTTAGCCGTATCAAACACCTCTCAGTGAAAGCTCCTTTTTATTTTTGCTATCAGCCAACCGAATTCTCAAATTATTCTTGCTTTAATCGCCCTTATAAACGTACACAGTTCCTCTAAACCCAGGTAGGTATGCTTAGAAAGTCGCCAACATCTTTCCCTTTGAGTAGGTTCAGTAGGGCGTAGGCTTGAGGTATTGAGAGTACGGGCCTGTTGAAGCCGGAGCCGTCTACTGATATTCTGGGGCAAGCGGTCTGTATGAACGCGTCAAACCAAGTGAAGGTATTTATCCGCTCAGCCGATATTTCACGCATCGCTATTAGTGTGCTTTCCTTGCCGTGCTTAGCGAGCTCTTCTCTTATATGCTTCGCTTGCCCAATCTTCATCTGCCCCTCCCTCAACCCTATTATGATGCCGAACTTCTCAGCCTCTCGAGCCTTGTAGACCGCGAGCAAACTCTTCTTCCAAAGATCCTCAGCCAAGGGGGTGACGTCGATAACCTCCTCTAGATACGGGTCAAGCATATAGGTTGGCTTACATGTCGATAACGCTAGCGCAGCTGCGTGGAATCTACTCTGCCCGAGGAAGATAAAGGCATCGACCTCATCTTTTATTAAATAGGCTGGTTGAAACTCGCAACCGATTATCTGCCCATAAGAGAGCTTCCCACCTTGACTAATCTTCACCTCAAACCCGTGGTCCTCGAAGAGCTTCTTAGCCTCTGATAGTCTATGTAGATGCTGGCTTATCGTATAGAGCCCTATCTTCTTGAAACGCTTTAGGCTCTGAGCAGCCTTCTCTATTACCTTATTGAACCCGATATCGTCTTCTGCAGCTATGAAGATGGTTCGTTTGCCCGCTCTGTTTATGCGAAGCGTATGCCCTATGTGTAGTATCAGATCAGCCTTGATCGCTTCAGCAACATCTTCTTTTAAGTCACACGCGCCATAACACGGTTCACCAGATACCACGGCTTCCACACCTCTAGCCTCAAGCGTAGATGCTAGAGTCTGAGCTTCTTTCAGCAAACCGTCTGGCGCGACTATGAGAACCGTTTTGGGTTTTAGCCGCTCTACTTCCTCAAAGACTTTGGCTGTATCTAATCTAATCAACACCAAGTACTTTTCATGTGGTGCGATGTACTTAGGTCTTTGCTTGCTGCTCGGCCTCCTTAAGCGGAAGAACCTCTATAGATGTCTTAACTGGTAGCTTGCTCGCTGTGCCTTTTAGAGCTTCTTTCGCGGCCTCGACGTCGTTAGCATATACGTTCACTTCAAGAAGCACCGTGCCGTCATCTACTCGAGCTGCTAACCCCACAGGTTTACCATAAGCTTTTCTCATGCCTTCTTGGAGCCTGTCAGCCCCCGCTGTCGCTATCATCTTATTCTCTCTTAATATCACATGAGGATACACCTTTACTTGGAGAAAGTATCTGTCTTCACCTATCTTTGCGAGCTTCTTGTTAGCGGCGACTCTAGCAGCTTCCAGCGCGTTGTGTCTAATCTGGCATCTCGCTTTAGCGATCAGCTGAAGCTTATAGTCGTAGTCACCCTTCGCATTCCCCAAGGAGAACTTCGCTATCTTGGGGTTGGGCGCTCCTGGGAGATACTCCTTCCTCACAGTAGGCATCCCGCTTGGAATTCTGTAGTTTCTCCCGTGCAATCTTTAGCCACCACCTATCCTTTAGCCAACTTATTTTAGTAGATAAGTGTGTTGGTCAATCTTTTAAAAAGTATTCTTGAAGATGATCTTTCGCCTTCTCACGCCTCCTTTGATGCTCAGCCAAGAACGTTCTGACTTTCCCAGCCAACCTACTCTTACATTCGCCGCAGAGTAGGTTGCCTGATCTGCAGGATGAATAGATTTCGTAGAGTGCTTTGTCATCCGGCTCAAAGAGCATATGGTAGTAGTGGTAGACTGGGCAGATTTCTGGTTGACCACCTAGCTTGCGCTGCTCCTCAACCGTAGCTCTACCTCCTGTGTAGGCGTTCATAACCTTCTTCGTTACAACTTCTGGTGGATCTACCGTATATATCGCTGTTTCAGGTTCGCTTGCGCTCATCTTCCCTCCTCTTCCTAGGCCGGGTAGAAACTTGGAGTGTAGCTGTGCAGGTTTGTAGAAGCCGAGTTTAGGCGCTACTTCACGTGCTACACCTCTCCAGTAGTTGTCTTGATCTATGGCTGCGGGTATTAGTACAGGGACGTTTCTCCCCTTTAGGACGGAGGGTAGGAAGCAGGGGGCGGCTTGGATAGCCGGGAAGAAGATCATGCCGATGTTGGTGCTGTCGGTGAAGCCGAAGACCGCCTTTATGGTTGAGGTGGTTACGTGCTTCGCAACTTGAACCGCTATACCATAAAGCGTCTTAGCGTAGTGTACATCGGAGAATATGAAGGTCTTCCCTTTTTCGAAGCCGCACGCAATAACATCGAGCGCATTCTCGTAGGTGAAGTGTATGCTAGTTTTGAGGGAGAGGGAGGGGTCGTGAAGATACTTTTCATCATCTGTCATCTGGAAGTATAGCTCCGCGTCGAACTTCTCTTGTAGATGCTGGGTAAGAATCCAAGGCACGAGGTGCCCTATGTGTGTATGCCCCGAGGGTCCTCTGCCTGTATATAATGCGAATTTCTCACCGTTCTCATATTTATCGAGTATCCAGTCGAAGTCTCTGTGGCTGAAGAAGACCTTTCTCCTAAATAGTAGATGGAGTGTTCCTGTGTGCTTCTCCACTCTTTTTAACAGTTCTTCGTCGATGGGTTGTGTGCCGAAGTCTCTGATGAGCTTATCGTAGTCTACTTCACCCTTTACCTCCCAGGGTGTTACGACGAAGCCCTCCTCACTCAACCCGCTTCACACGCCCCTCTGCATCTATCACACCCATTCTTATACGTGACGATGAAATAGGCTTCCCGTCCTCAGCCAACACCGTATCAACTATAACGACTTCAAGAGGCTTTAACCCCAACTCCACCCTCCTTCTGTTAGCTATCTCAACCCTACCGGCGGTTTCGGTGCTCGCTACAAGCGCTTCAACATCCTCTTGATATATCCCGGGTCCGAAGTAATCATCTAGTGGCTGGATTTCAAATCTTTCAGCAGGATACTTGGTTAAGAGATACTCTCGGAGCCTCTTAACCCTCTCTTCATAACAATTATGTACGTGCTTACCCAGCTTCGATAGAAAATCGTCTGTAGTTACACCGATGATCACCTTCTCCCCGCATTCGAAAGCCTTCTCTAGGAGCGCTCGATGTCCTTTATGCAGGTAGTCGAATGTGCCTCCTACAGCCACAGTCTTAAACTTCATCTCCACATTTTTGCCTCCAGCTCCTTTTCTATCTTTTTACGCCTTCTATACGCCTCTTAGCCTTAAGCGTCTTTTCAACTAGGGCGAGGGCGCATCCGATGGCTGTGAGAATCAGACCGACGATCATAGCGGTTCTGCTTATGGTTGGTAGTATCACCACTGTGGAGACTAGGGCGATGATGGGGATAAGTGTTCTGAGCGTAGAATGCCTACCTCTCTTCTTTATGAAGATTCCTGCGGGGTTTATTATCGTTAGACCTAAGAGATAGCCTAGGTCTGAGATGTAGACGAGCAACTCTATACGGAACATGAATATGAGGAGTAGAGTTAGAATGAATGTGAAAAGAAGCGCAAAGTATGGTGTCCTAAAAGATGAGTGGATGCTTTCGAAGACCCTTGGGATGTGCTCGTCCCTACTCAGAGAATAAAGTGTCCTCGAAGACGCTATGACCGATGCATTAAGAGATCCGAGCGACGCTACTATGGAAGAGAAGACCATTAATAAGCCAAAAAGCGGAGATAGGTTAAACGCTGC
>JAAOZN010000042.1 GCA_011605775.1 Nitrososphaerota archaeon
AGGGACCCTAATACTTAATGTCTCAGGCTCACTCAATCTACTCTAACTCATGAAAAAGACCTCCTTAAAGCCTGCGCTTCTATACCCTAATTTAGCTTTAGAGTTAAATAGGGTGTTGTTCTGAGCTAAGGTGATGAATGTTGGCTGAACAGGAGCTCGGTTTGGCTGCTGTTTATAGGTTGATCAAGAAGGGTGGTGCTGAGAGGGTTAGTGATGAAGCGGCTGAGGAGCTTAGAGTAATTCTGGAGGAGACCGCTGTTAAGATAGCTCAGCAAGCGGTTGAGCTGGCTACACATGCTGGTAGAAAGACCGTGCGCGCCTCTGACATAAGGTTAGCGTCGAAGAACATCCTAAAGTAGACGTAGCAGAGAGAAGACGAAAGCCGCTTCTAAGCAGAAGCGCAGACGAAGATGATCATTTAACCGATGTAGCTGGGTCCGCTGCGCATATCGTACTCTAACTCTAGGCTCCTCACTAGGCTTGTTAGTGTTGGGTCTTGGGCTACCTCCTTATCCAGAGTTTCTCTTAACCTGTGTGCTTCACGCTCTAACTCCGTAAGATCGAACCTTGTGCTTAAAAGGTCTGAGAGGCGTCTAAGTAGGTGTAGGCTTGTGTTAGCATCTGCGTACGCTATATATTGAGGCACGTGCCCCCAGAGGCTTACCCCGAATATCCCTTCTTTTCGTAGCTGGGTGAGTAGGTAGGTGTAGAAGCTCGCAGGACCTTCGTAGTCGATCATCTTGAGATTCTTACGTGTTAGAAGCTGGGGTAGCGATGCATCGTTTACCACGGCTGAGATTAGGGGTGGGCGTGTGTGGGGAACTCGATCCACAAGGCCGCCGAGCGTGTAGCAGAATTTAACGCCCATCTTGACCGATAGGTCTATGATCTCTTTACTGTATTTAGCCCACCTTAGGTGAGGCTCGGAGCCGGTAAGCACGATCAGATCTATGTTCTCGCCGCGCTCTATCCCTAGTGAGTAGTATAGGTCGTTTGATTTGAAGCTGAACTCCTCTATCAAACCGCCCTTTATGACGGTGGTTGGGCGCTCTATGTTAAAGTTATAGAATTCATCAGCCTCTATAGTAGCGAACTTGACCATACCGAGCTTCTTTACGAGGTAGCTTGCTGATCTTGAGGCAACCATACCGGCATCTGTCCAGCCAGATAACCCTATGATCAAGTAGGGTGAGGTTAGGCTCGGTATCTTGGTAAATGTTAGGCTAGCCATCCCCACGTGATCTTAGTCCTATGTGCTCCTTAAACTTACCTTTCAACGCTAGAGTGCTTGGAACTTTTCAGACCAGCTATTGTAGGCGGCTATCATCTCCTTGGAGACACTAGCCTTTCTGGTGCGCAGTATTTCTTTGAAGTCTGCTAGTGTTATCTCCCTAGGTTGAGCAGACTTATCACTCGCCTTACCGCTTTCAAAGAGCTCCGTAACCACCTTAATCTGAGCCGCTTGACAAACATCCCTTATATCGCTCCCAGTATAACCCTCGGTGTACTTCGCCAACTCCTCAAGCTTAATCGACGGGTCGAGCCTTAAGGGTGCTGTGTAGTATCGGAACATGCTCACACGTGCAGCAGCATCAGGTAGGGGGATGTAGATACGCTTCTGAAACCTTCTTACGAAAGGCCAATCAAGAGACCAAGGCTTATTCGTCGCACCTATAACATAGAGGTGGAGGTGCTTACCCTTATCCGCTATACCATCCATCTCCTTCAGAAACTGGTTTCTGACCCTAACCTCGCCCCCAACCTCTTGGTTGCGTGTTCCGAGCAAAGAATCCAACTCATCTATGAAGATGATGACAGGCGTATTCTCCTTCTCGATTATGCTACGTGCAGTAAGGAAGAGTCGTGCAACATTCTTCTCAGCCTCACCAAGCCACTTTGACATAATTGACGCTGCATCAACAGTCATAAACGTGGCATTAATCTCAGCGGCAGCCGCAGCAGCTAACATAGTCTTGCCGCAGCCAGGTGGACCGTAGAGTAGTATACCTCTAGGCCAACCTAGTGGGAAGAGGTCTGGGCGCTGAACCGGGTATATTATACACTCTTTTATGGCTTGCTTAGCCTGCTCTAACCCTATAACCTCATCCCAAGTCACCTTCGGTTTTTCGTGCAACACAAGATCGTCAAATGTCGCCTTAAGTGACTCTACGATCTTTGGTGCTGCTACGCTATCTTCCGCGCCATTCTGTCCATCACTTAGACCCTGCAACGCTTTTACCCGCTCTTGATAGGCTTTGGCACGCTCGATGTAGAGTCTGTTGAGGTTATAGTCTGGGTAGATCTTCGCTAAAGTTATGAGCGTCTGGATAGCTTTCTGATACATCTGTATAGCCATCCCTCTAGCGCCTTGAGAATCAAGTCTAATGGCTTCAGCAGCGTATCTTCGCGCAGCCTCCTCTAACTCTTGCGCAGCTGACAACCTTCTAGGCCACCTCCGGTGCTAGTTTGGGGACGCTTTCTTCGCTGATCATCTTTAGGGCGATCTGCTCGACTATGTTGATACGTAGGTTCAGAGTGACCGCGGCTTCTATGATGTTGTATTCGCCTCTTTCTGCGAAGAATCTTCTAACCTTCTCCTCAACTTTACTATTCACCTTACCCTTGGTAACATCGTAGCCAACTTTATCCGACTCGGTAAGTTGGGTTAAGGTCTGCATCTTTTGGAAGATGGTATCTCCTTTTGCCTGCTGTAGAAAAGAGGGTAAAGACTCATCTATCTCGCTGGCTAGATGCAGAGCATATCTCTCAGCGTCCTCAGTAAGACCCTCCACACTACCATTTGGGTCAAAGTAGAAGCCACAGGACAGGTTACTTAGATCTGCTAACGCCTCTGATAGTGTTTTGGTTGCTTCTGAAGCTATGTTTTCAAGGGCTGGTGTAAGATCTTCTTCGCCGTAAAGCCGCTTTATGATTGTTGCTGCTGTAGACATGTGGCTCATAGCTTCATTTATATCGCGGATGCTCTCACAGCGTGTGATGATATGGGTTAAGGCTACTTCGCATAAAGAAACTGCGTTTATCACCTTCCTCAACTCATTACACTCATCTGAGTAAAGGGTAATCTTCACAGCATCATTTGACTCCTGCGCCTTTTCAAGAGCATCTACCAGAGCCTGCCTTCTCGCCTCTAACCTACTCTTTAGCAAGTGTAGTTGATGCCTTTCCTCTTCAATCTTTAGAATAGCTGCACCAATCCTCTCCTTCAACCCTCTCCTCCTAAACCCCACAACCCTTCTCAAGCCAGTAAGCATCTAACACCACCACGCAAACAGAAAATAAACAAAAAGATGTGAGAAGACCCACCACGAACCACATTTGTAGCTGTGGTGGGTTTCATCTACGATGCCCTTGTCTCTTAGCTTATGCCTTCAAGCGTGTCGGATGTCTTTACGGATGTAGGTAGGTCTGGGAACTTTTCACGCATCTTCTGCTCAGCGACTGCTGAGGCTTCGGCTAGTATTCTCTCAGCATCTTCGTTTGCGGCCTCAAAGTTGATTGTTGCTGCGCCGAGCTGACCAGCATCTACCAATATGCTCCCGAGCAGGTTGCTTATTTCGCTGATCTCATTCTCGGCTTCAGGCAAGACAGATACCAGACCGCTCTTTATGTTTCTTATGACGCCCATCGCTGGAGCAAGCGTTACAACGATGTCACCAAGCTCCTGCACCGTGTTAAGCCTAAGTACTATCTGCTCCAACGCGAGCTTCGCTGACGTCACCATTTTATTCATCTTTCTGATCTCAGCGAGCTCGTTAGCGAAGACCGTTGCGTGCTGCATGTCGTGCTTCTGTATAGCGGCCACTACCCTATTGAAGATCGCAGCGTCCCTCTCCTTCAACTTCAGCGAGGTAGCATCCAGCTTAGAGATTTGAATCTGGATCTGCCTAACAGCTGCTTCCAGCCTTGGCTTCAGCGGACCAAGAGGGCGCACAGCTTCGCGCACTCTTTCTCCGAACCCACCGCCACTGGGCTTAGTCCATTTGGATACGAATTCGGACATTTTAAGCACCTTGTTTAACATTATCGACCTCTTTTTTTATCGGGATTGTACCGACAGATAGAGTCACCACGGTGACAGGGTAGCGGGTGACAGCGATGGGAGGCAGATCGGGGTTAGAAGAATTTGGATTGAGTGAGTACGAATCTAGAGCCTATCTAGCTCTACTTAAACACGATTCTCTTACGGTAAGCGAGGTCGCCTACCACGCTCAGATCCCGCGCACAAAGGCGTATGCGGTAGTTAAGACACTGGTCAGAAAGGGGTTGGCTGAGCTCTTAGATAAGAAGCCTGTGAGGTGCCGCGCCCTGCCTCCGGAAGAAACGCTTGAGAACCTACTACTGCTCGAAGAGAAGCGGGTAAAAGCTATGAAAAAGGAACTAGCGAAGCTCAAGCAGAGGTATGAGGAGGTGAGGAAGCCGACTGACTTCGTAGACTACAAATACCAAGGGGTGGGTGCGAACGCTTTAGCCACAAAGGTGTCTGAGATGATAGCCCTATCTCGAGCATCCATAAGGTGCATGATAGGTAGCTGGGGGGTTAGGGTACTCGGCGCGTGTAAAGAAGCTCTTCTCAACGCTAAGCTCAACGACATAAAGGTTCAGATAATTAGGCTCTGGAGCTATGGTGAAGATGAGCACGGAGGCGATCTTCCACTAGGTTTTGATGTTAGGGTGGTTAGATACCCGCTTGGGTTTGATATCTTCCTATTTGACGAGCATTCAGTACTTATAGTAGAGCAGGTTATGGGTAAAGGTGTCCTTATACCATCCAAAGAGGTCAATTCGGTAATCTCTACAGGGTTGTTTAAGAGGCTTTGGTCTATTTCAACACCGCTCCACACCCTCTCAACCATCCTATCCTTGAAGGATGGGGAGGATGCGCTCGAGCTTCTCGACCCCGATAGCGTGAATCAAGCGTTCATTAGGGCTGTCGCCTCAACCATCCAAGATGAAGAACTCATAGGGTTGATCGGGTTAAAGTTCATCGAGGAACTCGAAAACGCTATGCACATATCCATCTTCAGCAAACCCCTCGACATAAACCTACCCATACTAATCAACCTACTAACCCAGAGCCTGGGTGAAGAGAGCTCTGTCAGATTCGATCCGTTGACCAAGCTGATCAATATAGAGGAGCCTGATACACAGCTCATAATGCCAGCATCAGTCTGGTTCTTCGCGTTGAACGGTGTTCTGAAGAGGAATGAGACAACCCTGCAGATACTGCAAAACACACGCCACCCCGATGATGGGAAGCATATACTCCAAGCTAAAATATCGGCTAAAGCACCTAAGACTTAAAGCGGTGTTAACACTCTAATCCTCTGATGCAAGCGGTCTTCATATCAGATATACACGGCAACCTCGAAGCTTTAGAAGCGGTTGAGGCGACGCTACCAGATGCGCCGATATACTGCCTTGGGGATGTTGTGGGCTACGGCGCTAACCCTAATGAAGTGGTTGAGTGGGTAAGGGAGAGGTCTGAGGTCTGCATCCTAGGCAACCACGATCTAGCCGTGCTGACAGGTGATGTTTCTTGGTTTAATCAAGCAGCAGCAAAAGCTATAAGGTGGACTAGAAGCGTTATCAAACCTGAAAACCTACGTTTTCTAGCGAACTTGACTGATAGAGCGCGGCTGAACATAGCAGGCTTAAATACACTTCTCGTCCACGGCAGCCCAGATGACCCTATAAGCGAATACGTATACCCAGAGACCCACAGTGGCTTCTTTGACATCTACCTAACCAGAGAGAGTGTTGATTTGATAGGTATGGGGCACACCCACATACCATATTCTTGGCGCTCAGGAAGGGGTATGATCTTTAACCCAGGCTCCATCGGTCAACCTAGGTCTGGGCGACCAGAAGCTTGCTACGCTATCCTAAAACGCGGGGAATCTGGTTTTGAGATCGAGCACAAATACGTTTCTTACGATATCGAGTCTGCGGCAAGCAAAATTTTAGCAGCTGGTCTGCCGAGCTTCTTGGCGAGCAGACTTTTTTCGGGCATATAAGGGCCAAAGACTTTAAAACAGCGCCTTTTGCCCATCTTGAGGAGAAGTTGGCGAGCGAACCAGTGGACATCACGCTGTCAGAGCTAACAGGTGTGTTCAAACCAAAGGATCTTGAGGATAGTGTGAGGAGAAGATGGGAGCAGATAAAGTTACTTGAGTTAGTTAAGGCATCTAAAAGAGGCAGACCTAGGCTTGGATTTGTTGAAGGTCCTCCTACATTAAATGGCGAACCTCACATAGGCCACGTTAGGGGTAGGGTCA
>JAAOZN010000043.1 GCA_011605775.1 Nitrososphaerota archaeon
CAAGATCCTTCGACTCCAACACCCTTAAGATGCCCCAAGCAAGCGAATCTGGGTTATTTGGGTAGACCTTTACCCCCGTCTTCTCGTGCTCTACGATTTCTGATAGCCCGCCTGTGTCTGACGCTACCACAGGGCACCCGGCAGCCATAGCCTCTAATGCTACAATCCCGAAGGGTTCGTAGAGCGATGGTATTACGCAGACATCAGCCGCTAGAAATAGCCGCCTTATTGTGTCGGTATCTAGGTAGCCTGTAACGTGCACCTTGCCTCCTAGTCCTCTCTCAGCAACCCTCTTCACCACCTCGCTTCTCAAATACCCGTCTCCAGCTATAACGAACTTCGCCTCAACCTTCTGGAGCACCTTAGGTATAGCGTCTAGAAGCACGTGAACACCCTTCTCCACAACCAACCTACCTACGAAGAGCACGAGCTTCTCACCCCTCTCAGCAAACCTACTCCTAACCTCCCCGACACCCTTCAGATTCGTGAAGATCGCTGGGTCTATGCCATTCGGTATAACTCTGATCTTTTCATAGGGCACACCAAGAACCTTGTTCACTTGCTCAGCCATAAAGTGGCTGCAGCAGATAACCCGCTTAGATTCTGAACCTAACCACACCTCAATCTCGTGTATCATCCGATTATAATCTGAGAAGACACCACCTCTACGCCCATACTCTGTCGCGTGTATCGTGCTCACAAGAGGTACCCTGTTTAGATGCTTTAACCCGATGCCGGCCTTTGCAGCCAACCAGTCGTGCGCGTGTATAATTATAGAGCCCCCTTGCTTGGACTTAATGATCTGGGTAGCGGCACGCTGCATATTCAGATTCATCAGCTGAACCCAAGCAGCAAAGTCAGGGGTAGGGAGATTATAGGAGTCGAACCTATGAACCTCAACGCCTTCAACAACCTCATACTCGGGCGTATTAGGGAAGTCACAAGTCACCACATGCACCTCAACACCCAACTTAACCAAGTTGATAGACAGATTGTAGACGTGGGGCGCTATACCCCCTATGATTCTAGGTGGAAACTCCCAGGTTAGCATAACCGCCTTTAAACCCATCCTGCCTCACACTTCGATAAGCTTCCAACACCCCCTCCAACCAACGCTCAGTATACGGCTTCACAACCTTAATCTTACCAGCCACACCACCAACCTTAGATGCGACTTCGCTCTTCATCCACTCTGAGCTAACAACTATACAATCTGCCTCTCTGCAGCCGAGCTCCTCCACACTCTCAATCGCTATGTTGAGTGGCGCCGCTGAGTTCGCGGAACGATGCCTCTCTAAACTATGTATAGTATAAACAAATGGTACTTCGAATCGATCTTTAAGAGCAAGCGCAGCGTCAACCGTTATCCATTCATGCGCATCTATCACATCGAATGAACCTAGGTTGTGAATTAGGTCAGCGGCAACAGCTTGTAGTCGTGTAGCGAAGAGAAGAGACCAGACGACGATGTTGGTTGTTACGCTGATAGGGGGCTTAACCCTCTTCACAACAACCCCATCGTCTACATCCACCCTCTCTTCTGAAGGAGCGTATGTTAACACATAAACTTCGACGCCTCCTTCTTTAAGCCTCCTAGCTAATCCACGCACGTACCAAGCCATCTCGCCTATGATATGTGGGGGATACTCCCAGCTCAGAATAATTACCCTCAAAGCGGTTCAACCGCTTTCTATTCTGCTAGCTAAAGCAGGAGCAGACTTTTATTATGCCTTTTGGGCTCAAATAATACGCCTTTTCACCACCCTCTGATATAGTGCTCTCAACGTAGCCTTGCGCTTCGCTGTGCCCAAGCAGCCTCTTTAACTCCTCTATGCTAATAGAGAGTATGGCAGCCAACTCATCAAGCTTCTTAGCGCGTTTGGCGGTGACCGCTCCGAGGTTATGCATATATAAGAGGGGTTTGTCCTCTTGCCCTAACTTGTCCTCAACCATCAGACCTTGTTCACCACAAAATACCTTTTTAAGCCTTTTGCACCCAGCCTGCGACTACACATCTTTATACCTGTAGGATAGAGTGGAGAATGGGTTGAGCCAACCCAAGGTCATCATAGTTGGGACGACTAAACCAGTGCTCAACTACGTTACAGCTTGCATAACTCTCTTCAATAACGGAGAGAAGCGGATAAGACTCAGGGCTAGGGGTCGAGCTATAAACGTGGCTGTAGAGGTAGTACAGCTGCTTAGGAGTAGGTTTATGAAAGATGTGGTCATCAACGCCGCTAACATTGACGGGGATGTTGTGGTCGGTAGGGATGGCGTACCTTTTAGAGTCGCTGTTCTAGAGCTGGAGTTGGTGAGAAGTAGTGGTAAACCGCTGTAAATCTTAGCTGTAAACGCCCCTTTACAGAGGTTTGTGAACCACCAATAATATAAGTAGCGGTAGCTGCAGCAGACCTCGGTTGGTGGATATGTTGAATATCACGATCTCAACCGCCAAACTAGGGGATGTGGATGCACCGCTTCTTGCCACACTAATACCGGAAGATGTAAAGCAGCCGAGCGGTCAGATGGTTGAACTCGATGAGTTATTGGGGGGAGGCGTGTCAAAAGCGCTCTCCTCAGAAGCATTCAAAGGAAGACTCTATTCCAGCTTCCTACTCTACACCGCAAACAAGATCAAGGCGGATTACATTCTGCTCGCAGGCTTAGGACCAAGAGAAGAGCTGTCGGCTGAATCTTTCCGAATCGCCTCAGGTGAAGCTGCGCTTCGAGCGTCAAATCTAGGTGCTAGAAGGTATGCGCTCTACCTTGACCCGAGATCTGCAGAGTTCGGTGAGCAGAAGGTCGTTGAAGCTGTCGCAGAGGGTGCTGAGTTAGCCCTCTACACCTACACACGCTACAAGAGCCAGCCTGATAAGAAGAGTGTTGAAGAACTTATTCTAATTACTGATCGAAGCGACAACATACCTCAACTGAAGAAGGTAGTCGAGGACGCTCAAAAGGTTTGTGAAGGGGTTAAGTTGGCGAGAGATCTGACGAACACGCCAAGCAGCGACTTGACACCGACTCTATTTGCTGAAGAAGCAAAGAGGGTTGCCGAGAAGGTCGGGTTAGAGTGTGTAGTATTAGGTTTAGAGGAGATCAAGCAACTCGGTATGAACGGGGTGTTGAGCGTCTCAAGAGGTAGCAGGGAGGAGCCCAAGGTGGTCATCCTAAGGTATAGAGGCGGTAAGGCGGATGAAAAGCCAATAGTCCTTGTGGGTAAAGGTGTGACGTTTGACAGCGGTGGCATATCAATTAAACCTTCTGAAAAGATGGAGGATATGAAGTATGATAAGGCGGGAGCCGCAGCGGTGCTAGCAACTGTATATGCTGCTGCCAGCTTACACATACCACTGAATATTGTAGCTATCGCTCCGCTTGTGGAAAACCTCCCAAGCGGCTCAGCCTATAAGCCTGGTGACGTCATAAAGCACTATGGTGGTAAGACCTCTGAGGTTATAAGTACGGATGCCGAGGGGCGCCTCATCTTGGCCGATGTGCTCGCTTATGCTGTGGATAAGGAGAAGCCTCAAGCAATAATCGACCTAGCCACCCTAACTGGCGCTTGCGTTGTCGCTTTAGGTTCTCAGGCTTCTGGGCTCTTCGGCAACGACCAGGCGCTTATCGAGAGGGTTAAGAGGGCTGCTGAGGCGAGTGGTGAAAGGGTTTGGCAGCTACCCCTATGGAAAGAGTATTCTGAGCAGATCAGAAGCGACGTAGCAGATATAAAGAACTCAGGGGGGAGAGCGGCTGGTGCGATAACGGCAGCCGCGTTTCTAAGCAACTTCATAGGCACAACACCTTGGGTGCATTTAGATATAGCTGGCACAGCCTATACTGCCGAGGATGGGACAAAGGTGAAGACATATACACCAAAAGGCGCTACTGGTGTAGGTGTTAGGCTGCTGATAAAACTGCTGAAAGAGTGGGCTTCCACTTCACCCTAAACCACACAATTTTTAGCCGCCTTAAGCGCTTTAGATGCTGATAGAGTATGGCTGTGGTTACGAAGGAGATTCGTGTGCAAACAAGAGGCGAATGTGACATAGTAAATTTGACTGATAGGGTGCAAGAAGCCGTAGGGAGCAGCGGGTTAAAAGACGGAGTGGTTGCAGTGTTTGTAGGAGGCTCAACAGCTGCGATAACAACTATAGAGTATGAGCCTGGGTTGCTGCAAGATCTACCAGCTGCTTTAGAGAGGGTCGCGCCTAAGAATGTTGAGTATAAGCATGAGGAGATGTGGCACGATGGTAATGGGCATTCACATGTTAGAGCGTCGATACTTGGACCTAGTCTGGTCGTCCCTTTCAAGGAGAGGCGGCTATGCTTGGGCACTTGGCAACAGATAGTCTTGGTCGAATTAGATATAAGGGCACGCTCAAGGAACATCATTCTACAGATTTTAGGGGAGTAAGGTTGAGGTTTGACGTGCCTCACTATAGGCAGACTACAGAATACACCTGTGGTCCAGCTTGCGTTATGATGGTCTTAAAGTTCTTTAACAAAGACATCGAGTTTAGTAAAAGAAGCGAGTTTGATATCTGGCGTGAGTGCAATATGATCGGTGCTTTGGGTGCAGATGTCTTCAGCCTCTCACTACCTCTTATAAAGAGGGGGCTGAAAGTGAAGATCTTAACTGAGAGAAAAGAAACGATTCCGATAAGGCGAATAGTGCAGAAATGGGGCGAAGAGAGGGGAAGAATTGCTAAGTATGTGATGCAACTATCATACGAGAAGGTGAGGAGCGCTGGAATGAAGATCGTCTTTAGAAGTCCTAAAGTAGATGATGTGAGAGAGGCGCTCGCTGAAGGTACTTTACCCATTGTCTTGGTGAATCTGTATGAGATGCACCGCTATAACATACCACATTGGGTTGTAGTTACCGGTTTTGATAGCGGATACGTGTATCTTAACGATCCGCTCAAAAGAAAAGGTGGCTACAGAGTGAAGGAGGACGTGTTCATTAGATCTATGGGAAGATTGGCTGCTAAAATAGGCGTGAGCAGAAGCCTACTTAAAGCTTGGCAGAGCTACTCTTGCAACTATCTTGCCAACCAAGTCTTGGGTTCATCTAAGTTAATGTCGTAGCTTAAGATAACTGTTCACTAATTCTTAGCCGCATTTTTGAAATCCTCAACTCTTCCACTTATCTTATGCCTCTCTTTGTTAGTTTCACGCCTCATTCATTTCGTCAGGTTAGTTAATGGTATGTGATTCAGCTTCAATTTCTCTCCTACCCTTTTCTTAAGCTGTGAGTTTATTTCTATGCCTATGCATCTTCTATCCAGCTTTAAGCAAGCTTTCATTGTTGTTCCTGAGCCTAAAACTGGGTCTACAACTAAGTCTCCTGGGTTGGATGAGACTTTTATGCATCTTTCAACCAGCTCGTCCGGCAGTTCGTTTCCTGCTGTTTCCTCTCCGTGGTGGTATGGTCTTTTAATGATCCAGACGTCCTCTGCGTAGTGTTCTGGCTTGTTGAAGGTGTAGTCGTCTTCGTCTTTGACTAGTAGGAGGAGGTGGTAGTGTGATGTGACGAATCTTTTTCTGGTGAAGACCCCGAACTGATACTTCCAGATCACGTGGTTAAGCTGCTTGAAGCCGGCGTCTTCAACAGCATCCAAAACCCATCTGAGATTATTCCAGCCAGAGACAAGCCACATACTCCCGTTATCCTTAAGGTTTTCATAACACCACTTAGCCAAATCCTTTATGAATCCTGGATAATCCTCTTTTGGTACTTCGATGTAGGAGAGGGTGTCAGGAGTTCTGTTATAGGTTTCGAGGTTACCCTTAAAATCTATACCAAACGGCGGGTCGGCAAATATTAGGTTCGCTCTAACATTAAGTTTAACATTGCGGAAATCGTCGAAGACTATCAAGTGGTCATCATCGATCTTAAGCACGCTTCCAGTCTTACACGAGAGTAATCTTCTCCTACCCACCTTGACCCCTTCAATAGATGATAAAGCGTCCTCCTATAAAGATATGCGGTCATTAGTTTTGCTTTATGCTGAGTCAGTTATGGTTCTACCTTGTCAGCAGCGATTTGATGAAGTGTGCTTCAGAAAACTTTTACTACCTCCTCTTTAGCCGCCTAATGTGGATGATATCAGCATACGTGTTGATTGAAGTTGAACCCGGCTTGGACAAGAAGGTTTTAGATGAAGTGAGGAAACTCGATGGGGTTTCTGAAGCGTATTTTGTGATGGGAAGTTATGATATTATTGCTGTGGTAAAGGACGCGTCGCAATCTGATCTTAAGTATAAGGTTTCAAAGGGGATAAGAGGCATAAAGGGTGTGAGGCACACCTATACGCTTCCAGTCATAACCTAACTATTTTAAATTTAGATATGTGTTCTTCAATTTAACGTACGCTGCTGCGCTCTTGGTTATCCTCTCTTTATCGTCTTCAGTAATAGACCGGGTCACTCGAGCTGGTACACCAATTGCTAAAGAGAAGGCGGGGATATCAGAACCCTCAGTTACTACAGCACCAGAACCAATAATACACCACTCGCCAACCTTGGCGCCATTAAGAATGCGGGCGCCGATTCCAATTATGCAGTTAGACGCAATCTGGCAGCCGTGAAGTATCGCGCCGTGGCCTACGGTCACTCTATCGCCTACTGTGACTTTGTACCCAGCATCTGTATGTAGCACGCAGCAGTCTTGTATGTTCGTCTCGATACCGATTTTAATGGATTCAGCCTCAGCCCTAACCACCGCATTGAACCAGATGCTCGAATCATCTCCCACTTCTACATCACCAACAACATAAGCGCTCTCTGATACAAACACACGTCGCCCGATCTTAGGCTTCTTACTGTTGATAGAAATGAGCAAGCCTCACACCTTCAAATGCTGTAGGATTTCAGCCGCGTTAAATGAGCTGCGTACTAAGGGCGCCGATGCTACGAATGCGAAGCCCATCTGCTCAGCCGCTTCCCTAAACCTTTCGAAGGTCTCTGGTTTTACGTACCTCTTAACTTCAAGCCTGCTGTTAGTTGGTTTAAGATACTGCCCTATAGTTATTATGTCGCAGCCAGTATTCCTAATATCTCTTATAGCCTCTAAGACTTCTTCATCTGTTTCTCCTAACCCAACCATAAGCCCAGACTTGGTCAGCACATCGGGCGCTTTATCCTTCGCATATTTGAGCAGCCATAAAGAGCGATCATAATCTGATTTAGGCTTTATGATAGGGTGTAGGCGACGCACCGTTTCCAAATTATGATTTAAGATCGTCGGCTTAGCCTCGAGCACAAGGTCTATTGCCTCCTTTGATCCGCAGAAGTCTGGAACAAGAAGCTCTATTGTTGCGTCTGGTTTAACTCTTCTAATCGCTTCCACCGTAGCGGCAAACTGACCTGCACCTTTGTCCGGAAGGTCGTCTCGATCGACTGATGTAACTACAACATGCTTTAACCCAAGCCGCTTAACCGCTTCGGCAACCCGGTCAGGCTCAGATTTATCGACAGGCTCAGGTCTGCCTTTAGACACAGCACAGAATGGGCAGTTACGTGTACAAACAGAGCCAAGGATCATAAATGTGGCTGTGCCTCTACTAAAGCAGCTGGCCCTATTAGGGCATAGGGCGCTCTCACAAACAGTGTTTAAAGACAGGTTTCTTAAAGTAGATTCGACTCTCTTTAGCGTTCCCGCTGCGGGTATCTTAACTCGTATCCACGGTGGTATGCGCTCACACACCAAGAGAGCCACCTTAAACTGCCTTACCTTCTCTTTTCAAAAGGGCATAGAGTAAGATGGCACATATAGTCTTAACGTCTCTTATTTCGCCGCTTCTGATAAGTTGGAGAGCTCCATCAAGATCGATCCTCTTAACCTCTATTGACTCATCGGGCATAGGTTTCATATCACCCGCTTCGAGCTCAGTAGCCATGAAAAGCCACATAAATTCATTACTATAGCCAGGTGCAAGATAAAATGCTGTAAGGGGAGTAAGTTTACCAACGTGATAACCCGTCTCTTCAAGCAGCTCACGTGCAGCACACTTCTCCGGCGATTCACCCTCCTCAACAGTCCCTGCAGGTATCTCGAGGAGGTCGGAGCCTATAACATACCTAAACTGCTTAATTAAGACTAATCTTCCATCTTCAAGCACAGGTAGAATACCTACACTACCGCGATGCGTGACCTTCTCTCTTACTGCTGTGCGCCCTGAGGGTAAGAGCACAGTATCTTTGACGAGTGATATAACACGTCCGCTATAGATTAAGTCTGATTTCAAAGTCTTCAGAGGGGTGCTCATACTATAGCTGTTAAGCTTCTTAACACTTAAGAGTTCGGGTAATAGAAGACGCTTTATCTAACCTCCTATTTCACCATACCTAACCTGTAGTTGACGTCAAGATGTCTGATAGTTTAGCCCAAATAATACGGGACACCGTTGCGAAAGGGTATCAAATTGAGCCGAAAGCATTCGATCTTATGCAGCGTATCTCAAAAAGCGTTGATTTGTCCGAGTTGATTAACGAAGTGATCAAACAGAAGGGCGATGATAAAACGATTAGAGTAGAGGATATTGAACGCTTCTTGAAGAGAGAGGACAAAGAAGTTGTAAAAGAGATAGTACATGAAATTGAGGGGCCACTTAACTTTAAGATTCTACTAAATATCACTAAACTAAAAACAGTTCCGGGAACGGTAGGATACCAGCGTCTATTCTCAAGCCGATATAGGAAACTCCTGAATCTGATAAGGAAGAGAGTCGATAGCGGCAATCTTCTCACAATATCTGAGGTAGGTGGTGAGAGATCTACCAAGGTGGCTGGCTTAGTCTATTCAAAAAATGTTAGAAGGGGCTCTGCAACCATAGTTTTGGAAGACGAAACTGGTAGAGTAGAAGCTACAGCCTTTGACTCCCAAATCGTAAAGAACATTCAAGAAATACCTTTGGACTCACTGGTAGTTGCTACAATATCTTCAGGTAAAAGAGCGTTCATCGTCGAATCTATAAGCTTGCCTGATGTGCCCGAGCACATACCTAACACCGCCAAAAGGAAGGTCTACGCTGCTTTGACGTCGGATCTACATGTAGGCAGCAAATTCTTCTTAAAAGATGCCTTTCAAGCATTTATCAAATGGCTGAGTCGACGGGAAGACGAGGTGGCAGCCCGCTTACGCTACCTTCTGATCTGCGGCGACACCATAGATGGGGTAGGTGTTTACCCCAATCAAGATAAAGAGCTGGAAACAGCCGATGTTACTAAGCAGATAGCCGAACTGACTGACCTTCTAAAGCTGATCCCTAGCTATATACAGATCTTCATCTGCCCAGGTAACCACGAACCTGTCAGGCAAGCTCAACCACAGCCACCGATCTCTGGGAGCTTTGCTGAACCTCTAACCAAGCTTCCAAACGTCCATCTAGTCAGCAACCCCGCATGGCTAGAAGTAGAAGGCGTTAAAATATTGATGTACCATGGTAGGAGCTTGGAAGATATCGTAGCAACAACCCCAGGCTTAAGTGTTGAAAGACCCGCGATAGCTATGAGAAGCCTTCTAAAGGCTAGGCACCTAGCACCAGTCTACGGAAGAAGAACACCAATCTTACCAGCTGAAGAAGATCTTCTCGTTATTGAAGAAATCCCGGATATTTTCCATTCTGGACATGTGCATATACTCGATTCTGAACGTTACAGAGGCTGCCTTCTCCTAAACACAGGGACATGGCAGATGCAGACAAGTTATCAACTTGACATGGGTATAACCCCAACGCCAGCGATCTTACCTATAGTTGATCTCTCCACGCTGCAGGTCATAACAATAGATTTTTCTAAATAAGAGAGGATACAACAGGATCTTGAGCGAACACATCCAGAATAAGTGATTTAGGCACCAAAAGAGTAACCTGTTTAGATCGACCGTAACGCCCCTTACTTAAAACGTCAGCAGATACCAACCCCTGCATATCTAATTCAGAAAGTATCCCACTTACCCTCCTAGGCGTAAGAATCTCCACACTCACCCTCTCACCTAAGGTAGAATACGTCTTATAGATTGAACCTGTCGTCGGCGCGGTCTCACACCGCACAACAGCCAAGAGAACCAGCTTCGCTTGAAGAGGAAGGACTTTAAGCGCTTCAATCAACCTATCCTGCTCCATCTTCTGTAGCGCAATTCTAATATGCCGTTCTTCAACCCTCGTAGAACCCTCCCGCTCAGCTACTTCAGCAGACACCCTCAGCAAATCAACTGCTCTCCTAGCATCTCCATGCTCTGAACCCGCTAAGGCGGCGCAGAGATTTATTGCAGCATCAGTTATACACGCCTCGTTAAAGGCAAGCTTGACGCGATCCTCTAAAATTAGTCGTAGCTCTTCGACGGAGTAGGGTGGAAAAACCATCTCCTCCTCACCTAAACTGCTCAAAACGCGGGGATCAAGGAGTTCCTTAAACCTAAGATCGTTTGATATTCCAATCAACGAAACACTACCCGGGCTTAGAATGTCATGTGAACGTGTTAATTCGTAAAGAAGATTACCAGATGAATTCTTCGCCAAAAAATCTATCTCATCGAGCACGACAAGCAGATTTAGATTCTTGTCTGAGATCTGAGAAGCGACCCTACTGTACGCCTCACCAAGAGATAAGCCTGTAAAGGGTAAATTAACGCCAACGGTATCAGCAAGATCCAAAATAACCCTATACTCGGTGCCAGCTAACCTACAATTAGAGTAACAAAGACAGATCGTTAGGTTAAGATCTTTTGCTTTCGCAGCCAATTCCTTGAGAACCAGGCGAGCGGTGGCGGTCTTACCTGTTCCGGTCTTTCCATAAAGGAGAATGTTAGAACAACGTTGCCTACGCAGGATAGGCGCGACGATCTGCGCTACAGCAGCTATTTGCTCATCTCTGAAAAGGAGTTTCGGCGGAATATAGTCAGGTCTCAAGGGCTCTGGATCTTTAATGATCCTCGAACCTTTCGCCGCCCTCGTAAATATTGAATCAAGCAGCCTCCTTTGATCCAAAGAATTTAAGTCAGCCAACACGCACACCCCACCACTTCCATAGCAAACTAGCCAACTTAATCATATTGACTATGTGTTATATTCACTAGCCCGTGCTTGGTTAAGCACCGGGAACTATAATTGCATTTAGACTAAAATAAGAGACAAGCAGCTAAAATGATGTTCAGCAAATAAAAGGAGAAAAAATGATGCTCTTCACTAGAAACATAGGGGTCCCCCTCCCTTGTCAACCGCTGTGAAAAAGATGGCTCTTTTGGAAATTTCTAACCCCTTTATTTCCACTGGAACATAATCTTACCTTTTTTCCGCTGTTAAAGAGCGTGCAACAAGACCCCTCTTTTTCCACTGGAAAGAAATTAAGGAAAAACTTTAGCGACGACAAAGGTGATGTCAACAAGTGAATCTTGCCTACCATTTCCCTTCACTTCTCAATTGTTATTTGCAAACAATCTTTACCATATAGTTCACAAATTCACACCTACACAACTTAAGTCTTGCCGACTCCGTTCTTACTGAGCGAATGCCCAAACGGATGAAAATAGAGTTCACGGATGATGAGGGCAGTAAGTATACACTATCAGTAGAAGGTGTCCTTACTAAAGAAAAGATGAATAAGATAATAGAGGTCTATGAGTTTCTAGGCGGGGAGAGAGTTCAGAGCCAGTTAGAGGATAACACGATCTTCTCAAGGGTAGCAAGACTTATAGACGAGCAGTTCCCGGCTTCCACTTTTACGACATCTGACCTCCAAGCGGCATATGAAGATGTTTATCAACAACACATTAAGATCACGACCCTCTCAACCTACTTAAACAGACTAGTAGATAGAAGGATATTAAAGCGAGTGAGGGTCGGGGCAGGCTACCTTTACCGCAAAGTTTCCTTAAACACTAAGATCCACACTCTTAAGAGCAGCTCTACCCTTATCCGAGAGTGAATAAATGAACGGTCTGCCTCCACTCCTATCAAGAAACCCTCTCTCATAAAGCTCTTTGAGCGCTCTAGCAACATGCTCCCTGCTTCGACCAACAACCGACCTTACCTCAGATGGTGTTTTAGCACCCTCCCCTATACATCTGAGTATGCTTAACTCAAAGTCTCCTAAGGCTTCCCCCGTCTTTGTGACATCACCTTTGCTTTCTTGTGACATCACAACGCTTCCCAAACCCTTTTGAATTGCGGGCGCTCTAGAACGCTGCCTTTGCTCCTTCTCCACTTGACTTTCCAAGACATCTAAGCGCACTTGGAGGTCTACGATTCTTCCCTCTAACTTGTTTATTCTCCGCGAGTAATCCTCAGTTATTGCTAGAATAAGATCGTCAGCGTCTACCTTCTTTTTACTCTTTAGTTTAGGTGTCAGCAACGCTAATGTTGCGATCACTATCGCAGCAATGGCTAACGTAACTTCTAGCATCATTTTGATGACATGTGATGGTGATATATGACCTTTACTGTGATATCACAATAAGCCTCTTTATCGTCTTCTCTATCAATTCTATTATGTTTCTTTTTTCTGCCTCAGTGATTTCTGCACTCTTAATTTGGTTCAGTAACTCAGCAGCTCTATGCAGGGAAGAGAGAGCGTCTTGAGGGATTATACCTAAGTACATCAGTAAGAAGATTGTTTTCAACATTCTCTCTACTCGCCGACAAGCTTGCTTTTTTGTTCTTAAGTATGAGCCGAGTGTTATATTTTTTCTATCTCTTTTGAGAGCTCTCTCTTTTAATTTTTCAGATTTCATTAATCCATCTAGTTCACAAAGCAGTGTATCTGTTTGCGCCTTTGAGAGAATTGTTTCTTCTAGAAGTTGTTGTAACACGGTATCCTTCTCTAAGAGTGTTTTCAACATCGATTAAATATATACAGAACTGTATAATTAGCGTTATCGTTAGGGATGTTACTAAATAGCAAAGTCCTTTTGAAGATATTTTGCAGAGAGCATAAATACGGTAGGAATGCATTTCCTTTAAAGGAAAGGTGATCTTTTTAAAGATAGGAGATAATACTTTGGTTGGCTTGGGAAGGCGTAGAAGGAAAGTAATCCGTGTAGTTAAGAGAACCCTACCTAAAGTCTTCGGGTGCCCAAACTGCGGAGTAACGGCTGTAAAAGTTCATGTGGTTGAGGCGAGCAAGGCTAAGATCTCTTGCGGGAACTGTAAGCTCACCTTGAACTACGAATTTACCGGCAGAAAAGAAGTGATAGACATTTACAATGAGTTTGTGGATCAATTCATGGCAGGGAAGATCAAAAGTGAGCAGAAGGTATAAAGTGGAGGAGTATATAAAAGAGGAAATTAAAAGACATGGGGCCGTCTGCTTCGGGCTTATTGATTCTGAGGGTTTAGCTGAAAGCGAAGCTGCTGAAATCGCTAAGGAAATCGATGAAGCCGGTGTCACTGCGATCTTGGTAGGCGGATCTACAGCTATGGATCAATTAGAGCTCGACAACATTGTGAAGGCTCTTAAGAAGACGACGGCAAAACCCATTATCCTCTTCCCAAGTAACGTCACAGGTGTGGTTCCCAGCGCTGACGCTATCTTATTTAGCTCTCTATTAAATTCTGAGAACCCCTATTTTATAACAGAAGCGCAAGCTTTAGGCGCACTTTTAGTCAAAAAATATAATTTAGAAGCCATACCGATGGGATATCTCATAGTGGGAGAAGGCGGCGCCGCAGGTTTCATCGGGAGAGCTAGAGGAATACCTCAATCCAAACCGCAGATAGCAGCGATGTACGCATTAGCTGCGCAGTATTTGGGTATGCGTTTCCTCTACTTAGAAGCCGGATCTGGTGTGACATCACATGTGACATCACAAACGGTGAAAGCCGTTAGAAAAGTCTATGAGGGTACTCTGATCGTAGGCGGCGGCATAACAACACCAGACGTTGCGGCTGAATTGGTAAAGAACGGGGCTGAAATTCTGGTAGTAGGCACTCTTATCGAGTCTAAGGAAGGAAGGGTCATCTTGAGGGATATCGTAAAAGCCGCTGAACGTGCAAGGCAATGTGATATCACATGATGTCACAACTAGACAGCTTACTTAAAGGCGCTTTGTCTGACAGGCAGAAAGAATACTTTGCCCAGCTTCTTACATCTTTAGATAAAATGAGAGAGGTAGCCGCTAGAGCTAGAGCGAGAGGTCTTGATCCATCCACTTCTGTAGAGTCTATTCTTGCTTATGATTTGGCGGATCGTGTTGAGCTGCTTTTGGGTCTTAAAGTAGGTGAGAGGCTTAGAGCTCTTCTTGAGTCTGAAGCGAGTAGTGATAGGGCGGCTCTTATATTGGCTGAAGAAGTTGCGTTGGGAAAGTTTGGTTTTTTTGAGAAGGAGGAAGCTTTGGATTGGGGAGTCCGGGTCGGTTTAGCGGTTGTTACCGAAGGTGTGACGGTAGCACCTCTGCAGGGCATTTCTTCTGTGAAGATAAAGAAGAATGAGGATGGATCGAGTTATGCTGCGATCTACTTTGCCGGACCTATACGCTCAGCCGGAGGAACTGAGGCTGCGTTCACCGTTGTTTTGGCAGATCGTTTGAGAACAAAGCTTGGTTTGGATCGCTATAGATGTAATGCTTGGGGGGAGGATGAAGTTGGGCGATTTATAGAGGAGTTAAGAATCTATGAGCGTGAAGTAGGCAACTTTCAGTTTAAGGTTAGCGATGAAGACATCCGTTTAGCAATAACTAACTTACCAGTTGAAATTAACGGAGTTGAAACCGATCCGGTTGAGGTCGTTGTGCATCGCGGGATGAAGCGAATAGAAACGGATAGAGTTAGAGGTGGCGCGCTTAGAGTGCTTAACGACGGCATAATAGGGCGTGGGAGGAAGCTGATCAAGCTTGTCGAAGCATTATCCATACCTGGCTGGGAATGGCTGAGCAAGTTAAAAGGTGGTGTACAGCGCGATGTTGAAGAGTCGAGAGTTGAAGCTTCACACTTCCATGAAGTGATAGCTGGAAGACCTGTTCTTTCCTTCCCTAATCGAACTGGTGGTTTTAGACTTAGGTATGGCAGATCTTATAACACCGGGCTTTCTGTCGTTGGCATACATCCCTCAGTACCAGTACTATTAGATCACGCTGTAGTTGTGGGTACGCAGGTGAAGTTGGATGTGCCTGGTAAAGCTGCTACGATATCGTTTGTAGATCATATAGAGCCTCCTATAGTGAAGTTAGTCGATGGCTCTGTCGTCAGAGTTGAGAGCGTAGAGTTAGCGTATCGGGTTAGGGAAAATCTACAATCAATCCTATATTTGGGTGATATCTTGATCAGCTTCGGTGACTTCTTAGAAAATAATGTACGCCTTCTCCCCTCAGGATATGTTGAGGAGTGGTGGGCGCAGGATCTGAAGAAGCGTATTGACAGTGTTTATCGGAATGCTGTTGAATGCAGCAAAGCGATCGGATTAGATGAACAAATACTCCACGGTTTGATAGAGCGCCCAATTGAAACTAGGATCTCTTGCCAGACCGCTTTTACTTTAAGCGAGGCTCTTAATGTTCCTCTCCACCCAAGATACACATATTTTTGGGATCTTTTGCAGCTTAAGGATGTTTTTAGGCTGCGTAACGCGCTGAAAGTCGTTGACGACGCTTGTCTTGTAGATTTTGATGATAGAGACGTGAAGCAGATCTTAGAGGTGCTTGGTGTACCACATAAGCGAGGTGAGAAAGGTTGGTTAGTTGAGGGTGAGGATGCTAAAGCCCTTAAGCGAACTCTAAGGCTGGGAGAAAAATTAGAGATAACTGGTTGGGAGGATACGCTTTCTTTCCTCTCTAAGTGTGCTGGTGTGGAGATCAGACGTAAGTCTTCGGCCTTTGTTGGGGTTAGAGTAGGTAGGCCGGAGAAGGCTGTTATAAGGAAGATGAAGCCACCTGTTCACGTGCTCTTTCCCGTTGGTGAGCAAGGAGGTTCTAAGAGAGATCTTGTGGAGGCTGCTAGGAAAGGAAATCTATTTGTGGATCTAATTAACGCTGTCTGCGAAACCTGCGGCGCTCCCTCAACTTCAGCAAGTTGCCCTAACTGCGGCTCAGCTGTTAACTTGATTAAGAGTTGTCCCAACTGCGGTCGATCGTTTAAAGGCGAAGTTTGCCCCATCTGTAGGCTAAGTGGTGTACCTTACAAGACGACGGTTTACCCTATTAAGGAGGTGTTGAAGCGGGCTGAAGAGCAGCTTGGTGTTAAAGCGGCTTCACCTTTAAAAGGTGTTAAATCGCTTATGAACTTCACAAAGATACCAGAAGCCATAGAGAAGGGCATCCTTAGGCAAAAGCACAACTTATATGTGTACAAGGATGGAACAATACGGTTCGATGCTACTAATGTAGCTCTAACGCATTTCAAGCCAAATCAGATTGGTGTGCCCATAGAGCGTCTGAAAGCTCTTGGATACGAGGTCGATATATATGGTCGCCCTCTTGTAGAGGGTGAGCAGATCGTTGAGCTTTTCGTGCAAGACGTAATTCTGCCGATGGAAGCTGCTGCGCATCTTCTAAATGTAGCGAGATTTATTGACGAACTACTTACAAAGTTCTACGGGTTAGAAGCTGTTTACAACTTTAAAGACAAAGA
>JAAOZN010000044.1 GCA_011605775.1 Nitrososphaerota archaeon
AGGCATAGGGTTGGTGAAGCCGCTCAAGGCGTGATCTTGACCGATAGGTTAGATGATGAGGCTGAGAGCCTAGCCCTTCTGGAGCGTGTGAAGAAACACTCGCTAGAGGAGAGCAGAATCCACCATAAAGCACTCGATGTACTAGCTCACCACCTCGCAGGCTTAGCCCTAGAACACGGCAAGCTTGGGGTGGAGGAGGCGATCAAGATTATTAACAAGGCTTACACCTTCAGAGATATTGGCGTTGAGGAGGTAGACGGCTGTCTAAGACTTCTTAACAGCCACGGCATAATATGGTACGATGGTTTTGTTTTCAGATCTAGGGGGCTTAAGACACTGCAATACTATTACGATAACGTCTCCACCATACCCGATGTCGTGCAGTTCGATGTGGTCGATGTTTCGACCAACAAGAAGGTCGGTAGGTTAGATCAACTCTTTGTGGGGGAGTTTGGTGAGGAGGGGAACAGCTTCACTCTGAAGGGTCTGCCTTGGAAGATAGTTTCAGTCGATGATGATAAGAAGGTTGTGAACGTTGAGCCTCTGCCTAAGGGCACGAGCACCATACCATACTGGGTTGGAGAACTCATACCAGTGGAATTTGAAACGGCGCAGATAGTTGGGAAGATTAGAAAAAAGGTTGCGGAAGGCGGGTATAGTGGGCTCAGCGAAGCATACATCAGATACATCGCTGAAAGCAAAGAGAAGCTCGGCATAACCCCATCAGACGATACCATTGTGGTTGAAAGGTGCAGAGGCTTCTCGCAAATGGTTGTACACTGCTGCTTCGGAACAAGGGTGAATCAGACCCTAGCCACGCTACTATCCACCATCCTATCGTCAAAACTAGGGTACTTTGTGGAAGCAAAATCAGATTCCTACAGGATACTTCTATCTTCACAAGCCAACATACCAGTTAGCTACATCAAAGAAGCGCTCTCAGACGCCTCTAATCTTGAGGAGATCCTCTCCGTCGCAGCCCTAGGAACACATCCGATGAACTGGAAGACTTGGCAAGTCGCTAAGAAGTTTGGGCTCGTAGAAAAGGATGCTCAATACGATCGGAGGGCGGCAAGACTCATTCAAGAGAGATACCGCAATACACCACTTTATCAAGAAGTCCTTCGGGAGATCTTTGTGGAGAAATATGACCTTGATGGCGCTAAGAAGGTCATAGAGAATCTTAGAAGCGGAGCTATCAAGCTTACGTATGCTGAAGTCGAGGCATTCACACCCCTAGCCCAACCAATTATAGAATATGCAGCCAAGTTCGCAGCGCTACCATACAGCATAGATCAAGCATTAACAGCGCTAGTGAAAGAGAGGCTCCTTAACACTAAACACAAACTCATATGCCTACACTGCGGAAGATGGGAGAGTGTAGTAAAGACATCTGAGGCGGTAGAGCCTTTAACCTGTGGGCTCTGCCGCTCTAGACTAGTGGCGTCAACCTACCTCTCAGACCAAGATGCCTTAAGAATCGTTGCTAAGAAGAAGAGTGGGGCGAAGTTAGATGCTACAGAAGAGGAGAAACTGAGGAAGCTCTGGAAAACTTCATCGCTCCTACAGCAATTCGGCAGATCTGCTCTACTAGCCCTCTCAGGACGGGGTGTCGGCCCAGAGGCAGCTTCTAGGCTGCTCCGTAACTATGTGGATGAAGAGAGTTTTGTGAAATCGATCTATAGAGCTGAGAAACTCTATCTCCAGACCAGAGGGTTCTGGGAGGATTAGTCTTTATCTTTTGACACCGTAGCCTTCACCCCGATGCTCGCTTGGGCAGCTGCCAACCTCGCTATAGGTACTCGGTAGGGTGAACAGCTCACATAATCCAACCCTACTTTGTGGCAGAATTCGATTGAGCGGGGGTCGCCGCCGTGCTCTCCACATATGCCTATTTCGAGATCGCTTCTAGCCCTCCTACCGTCCTCAACCGCTATCTTCATCAGCCGCCCCACACCAGCTTGATCTAGTGTTTCGAAGGGGTTGTCGGTTAGAATCTTCTTCTGCAGATATCTTGGCAGAAACTTGTTTTCAGCATCTTCTCTACTGAAGCTGAAGGTCGCTTGGGTAAGGTCGTTTGTGCCGAAGCTGAAGAACTCCGCTACCTCAGCTATCTGACCGGCTGTGAGGGCTGCCCTCACAACCTCTATCATAGTACCATACTTCACCCTTAACTCCATGTCATACTTCTGCTCAACTTCAGCCCTCACCTTATCGATGACCTCCTTCAAATACTTCAGCTCCTCCACCATAGCTACTTGAGGTATCATTATCTGAGGTATAGCGTTCACACCCTCCCTCTTAAGCTCAGCAAGGGCTTCAAAGATAGCTCTAGCCTGCATCTCGTAGATCTCGGGGTAGGTTATGCCCACCCTCACACCCCTATGTCCAAGCATCGGGTTGATTTCGGCAAGCGCAAGAGCCTTCTGCAGCATCTTACGCTTGTTTTCAAGAACCTCCTTAGGTGCGTTCGAGGCCTCTAACTCCATAACCTCCCTCTGGAGCTGCAGCACGTTAGGTAGGAACTCGTGCAGAGGTGGGTCGAGCAATCTAATCGTCACAGGGTAACCCTCCATCGCCTTTAAGATCTCTTTGAAGTCCTGTTTCTGTAGGGGTAGGAGTTTCTCTAAGCACATCCTCCTCTCCTCCTCGCTACCAGCCATAATCATATCAACAACGATAGGGAGCCTATCAGCAGCATTAAACATCCTCTCAGTCCGGCATAGACCTATACCTTCAGCGCCGAAGCTTCTGGCTAGAGCAGCAGCTTCGGGTGTGTCAGCGTTAGCCCTAACACCAAGCTTTCTATACTCATCTGCCCAGCTCAGCAACTCGTAAAAGTCGCCAGATAGTTCCGGCTCGATAAGAGGCGCTTGCCCCAAGTAGACCAGACCTTGCCCACCATCTATCGTAATCCAATCACCTTCCTTGACAACATAATCCCCAACCGTGAACTGCTTCTTCTCATAATCTATGTGTATGGCGCCACAACCAGTAACACACGGCTTACCCATACTTCTAGCTACAACTGCCGCGTGGCTAGTCATACCTCCTCTGCTGGTCAACACGCCTTCGGAAGCAAAGAAGCCGTGGATATCCTCTGGCTTAGTCTCCTCCCTAACAAGAATGATCTTCTCACCCGCCCTACCCAGCCTCTCAGCCTCATCAGCATCGAAGACAACCCTACCTGTGGCAGCACCTGGAGAAGCACCTAATCCGCTTGCGAGTATCGTAGGCTTAGCCCTAGGGTCTACGCGCTTATGTAGAAGCTGCTCTAAAACCTCAGGTTTGATCCGCTTAAGAGCCTCTTCTTTTGTTATAAGCCCCTCCTTAGTCATATCAACGGATGTCTTGACAAGGGCTGCTGCATTCATCTTTGCGTTTCTGGTCTGCAGCAGATAGAAGCGCCCATTCTCTATTGTGAACTCTATGTCTTGAGGCTCCTTAAAGTGCCGCTCCAGTATCTCAGCAGCCCTAACCAGTTCTTTATACGCTTCAGGCATAATTTCCGCTAACTCCTCTATGGGTCTTGGTGTGCGTATACCAGCTACTACATCCTCACCTTGAGCGTTGATCAGAAATTCACCATAGAGCTTCTTTATTCCAGTCGCAGGATCTCTTGTGAAGACCACGCCAGTAGCGCTTCTATCACCCATATTACCGAAGACCATAGTAACTATGTTGACAGCAGTGCCATCAGCGATGTCGGGGGTTATCTTAAACTCCCTTCTGTAGTCAACAGCCCGTTTACCCATCCAGCTGTTGAAGACTGCTGCGATGGCTTTCTCAAGCTGCTCATAAGGATCATCTGGGAAAGGTTTTCCAGTCTCCCTTAGAACGATCTCTTTGAACTCTTTAACAACCCTCTTTAGATGCTCAGCCGATAGCTCGTTATCAAACTTAACACCAGCCTCCCTCTTTACCCGCTCAAACACCTCTGAGAACAACTCATCTCTAACACCAAGTACAACCTTACCAAAGAGCTGAATAAACCGCCTATATGAATCGTACACAAACCTTTCATCGCCCGTCTGCTCTATGAGCCCCTTGGCGGTTTCGTCATTCAAACCTAGGTTAAGCACAGTATCCATCATGCCGGGCATAGAGATAGCAGCACCAGACCTTACTGAAACAAGAAGAGGGTTCTTGGGGTCGCCAAACCTTTTACCGACTTTAGCCTCGATCTTCTTCATATACTCTTTGACCTCATCCATAAGCCCCTCAGGCAGCCTCCTACCGTTAGCATAATACTCCTTACAGACCTCTGTAGTTATGGTGAAGCCTGGTGGCACGGGTAGACCAAGTTGAGTCATCTCACATAGTCCAGCGCCTTTACCGCCAAGTAGCTTCTTGTTCTTCCCATCACCCTCTTCAAACAGGTAGATTCTCTTCTCCAATCTAATCACCTAACCTTTCTTGTCGGCTCCTTTAAAAGTTAACTTACCTTCTAATAAGCAAAGTTCATACGCAGCTAACATCCAAATAATACTTTGCTTGCCTACACTTTGGTATGAGGTTGCACCACCAAAGGTAGTCGGATCTACACCCTTAGAATTAGAGAAATCTTTAACATTACTTCACAGCAAAGTTGATTCCCTAAGAAGTGTGGTTGACAGAATCTTGGTCACAAGTTCGGTTCTCGGTACACCTAGGTTACCTAGCGTCTTCACAGCGGCTCATATAAAGCGTGAGATGCACGATCTGTGGGTCGGATGCAGCATACGAACTAGTGACTACCCCTTACATCAAGCCCTTAAGGTGGTTAGTGAGGCATTAACATATCATTTAGATGGCGTGCTACTCGTCTATGGTGATCAGCCACATTATGGATGTAGCTACAAGAATTACCCTTCGCCTCTACTCAGGAAATTACGGCATTTTATCCAATTAGGTGAAGTACCCAAGATGTACCTATCAGCACCAACCTACCGGAATGAGAAGGAGATAATTAAGAAGATCGAATCAAAACCTGACGGCTTCATAACTCAGATTGTAACAGAGGCAGATCAGATCTTATGGCTTAGAGACCTCTGCAGATCAAACAACATCGAACTGGTAGCAACACTTCTAGCACCAACCCCAAAGAACTTGGCTTCAGCAGAGAAGATCGGGTTAAGGTGGCAACCAGATGAGGCGAAGACAATACATCTAGCTCAAACACTCTTCAGAGAAGGTGTAGACGTATCACTCACTTCACCTTGGAGTTTTAAAGACGGATTGGAGTTTGCGAGAAGACTTAGGTTATACAAATAACCCTTTTAAAAGGGATGATTCTGCTCCTACTAGGCAAACCTTGGTGTGAAGCCGATGATAGATAAAGGTGCTGTAGATAGAATCCTCGATTCATACGATCTGAAGAATATTTCAATCGGCGCCCTAGGAAGCCACTCAGCCCTAGATATAGCCGATGGTGCTAAGGATGAGGGGTTCAGAACTGTTATAGTGTGTCAAGAGGGGAGGGAGAAGCCCTACCTCCTCTACAAGAGGATAGTAGATGAGGTTATAATGCTTAAGCGGTTCAGCGACATAATTAGGCCAGAGGTTCAGAAGCAGCTGAGGGATAAGAATACTATTTTCGTGCCGCACCGATCATTCACAACATATGTCGACTACGACTCTATAGAGAATCGGTTTGAGGTCCCTATATTTGGGAACAGAATGATACTTAGAGCTGAGGAGAGGAGTGCGCCGATAAACCAGTATCACATACTTGAGAGAGCTGGGATAAGGTATCCTAAGGTGTTTAACGGCCCTGATGAGATAGATCGCCCAGTCATAGTCAAGGTTCACGAGGCTAAGAGGAGGATAGAGCGAGCCTTCTTTGTAGCATCTTCTGCGAGCGACTTCTACGCCAAGGTTAGGGAGAGGGTGGAGAAGGGGATAATTGCTGAGGAGGATGTTACTGCTGCGAAGATAGAGGAGTTTATCATAGGCACATACTTTAACTTCAACTACTTCTACTCACCAACCTTGGATAGGGTTGAGTTTCTGGGCATAGACCGAAGACTTCAAACAGATTTGTTTGACTACGTTACGCTACCCGCTAGGCAGCAGTTAGAGATCGATATACCTCTGCAGAACATCGAGATAGGTCATACACCAGCAACGATAAGGGAGTCGATGCTCGAGAAGGTTTTCGAGATAGGTGAGAGGTTTGTAAAAGCGACCAAAGAAATGTTCCCACCTGGCATAATAGGGCCCTTTGCTCTCCAATCTGCTGTGACGAAGGATCTTGAAATAGTTGTTTACGACGTTTCGCCAAGGGTGCCGGGGAGCCCAATAATCTCGACCACCTCACCCTACACAAAGTACCTTTTTGGTCAAAGTGTTTCTACGGGGCGTAGGATCGCTATGGAGATAAAGAGGGCTATCGAGTTAGGTCGGCTGAAGGATGTGGTCACATGAAGACGGTTGCGACCCTCGGCTCACATTGTGCTCTACAGCTGCTTAAGGGTGCTAAGGATGAGGGGCTGCGCACCCTCCTAGTCTGCTTGAAAAAGAGAGCAAACCTATACAGAAGGTTCAGGTTCATCGAGAAGTACATCTTTGTGGATAGGTTTGACGAAGTTGTGAAGCCTGAGATACAAGAGGAGCTGTTGCGCGAAGGCTCTATTCTAATCCCGCACGGCACTTTGATCTCAGAGGTCGGTGTGGACCTTGTTGAGAAGAATCTGAAGGTTCCTATCTTTGGTAACAGGTGGATACTTAGGTGGGAAGCTGATAGGGTGCTGAAGGAGAAGCTGATGAGGGAAGCTGGTTTGAAGCCTCCACCACAGCTCAGGCCTGAGGAGATAGATAGGCTATGTATAGTGAAGTTACCTGGGGCTGCTGGTGGAAGGGGCTACTTTCTTGTGTCGAGCAGCGAAGAGTTTAACCGCGCTGTAGAGAGGTTGAGGGCTGCTGGTCTGATAAAGGGTGTTGACGAGCTCTACATACAGGAGTATTGTGTAGGTGTACCGGTCTACTTTCAATACTTTTACTCCCCGCTTGAGGAGAGGTTGGAGCTGCTTGGCATAGATAGGAGGTATGAGACTACCGTAGACTCGATAGGTAGGATACCAGCCAAGTATCAGCTCGAATCAGAAATACCCTTAACTTACATCGTAGTTGGTAACATACCGCTCGTGCTCAGAGAGTCTCTTCTCGACGAAGCCTATAGGATAGGTGAAGCGTTCGTAGAAGCCTCTAAGAAGAGTGTGCCGCCAGGCATGATTGGACCCTTCTGTATCGAGGGTGTGTACACGGAGAGGGGTTCTTTTGTGCCCTTCGAGTTTTCTGCGCGCATCGTAGCTGGCACAAACCTCTACATAGATGGTTCACCCTACTCAAAGCTTCTTTACGATGAGCCTATGAGTATGGGGCGTAGGATAGCTAGAGAGATTAGGCTTGGGTTGGAGAGGGGGGAGCTCGATGAGCTGCTGACTTAGAGATGCTGTCTTATGCTTAGATCTAGCCCTCAACGGATATACACGGCTATTTACTTGACAGCCTTCCTCTACGCTCTAGGGTATGGTGTAAGCGTCTACCTCATACCACTTTATGCAACGGCGTTGCGTGCAAACTACTATGAGTTGGGGTTGATAGGTATGGTTGGGAATATGCTCTACATCTTCTTCCCCCTTTTAGCTGGCTGGCTCTCAGATAAAGCGAACAAAGCGTATATGCTGGCAGCTGGCTTAGCGTTGAACATCACAGCAACAGCAAGCATAAGCATAGCAAACACGGTCTCAGAGCTGCTAATCGTCAGGATAATGGGTGGGTTCGCTCTCGGCTTCTATTGGCCGATCATAGAAGCATTAGTGGCAGATATTTCACCCGGGCTAACAAGAGTTTCGAAGATAGGGTCGTATGGAGCAGCAACGACCACAGGCATGGTCATAGGGCCGCCGCTAGGGGGTGTGCTGGCGCAGACCTTGGGGTTTAAGGCGACTTTTCTGCTTGCCTCACTGCCTATGGTCGCTGCGCTCGCTGTGATCTTGCTTTATGTAGCACCAGCATATAAGAGAACCGTGCAGATAGCTCATCCCTCTTCTTCTGGTTCTCCTAAAACATTCTTCGTAAAGAATGTTCTTAGGGTTGCGCCTCTTGTGGCAATATATAGCGCTTTCTTCAGCACAGTCGTCTCTATTCTGCCTGGGTACTTTTCGCTTCTAGGCTACACCGCTACTCAGATCGGGTTGCTCTTCGCTCTGGTGAGTGGGGCGAGGATTGTTGCGCTGCTGTCCTCCCATAGGGTGAGTAATAGAGAGGTGTTGGCGTTGACCTTCTTCTCGCTCACTCTTGCTTTGAGCTGCATAATAGTATTCTTAGCCGAATCGCTGCTCTCATTCGCAGTAGGTTTGGTGGTTATGGGGGTTTCGATAGGCTTCATATTCCCCCTATCTTTTGCGCTTGCTCTTAAGGGGGTTGAGCAGAGGGTGTTGGGAAGAGGTGTTGGTGTCTATGAGTCGATACTTGGCGTGGGCTTCGCCGGTGGGCCCATTTTTTCAGGCTTTATCGCTGAGAACATCGACCCCAAAGCACCCTATTTGATCTTCGCTCTGCTCTGCCTACTCATCCCAATATCTCTACGGAAGATAAAGGGGGTTGAGTGCGGTTAGGTTGGTTATTGGGAGGCTTTTTCTGCTTCTTTTATCGATTTAATGAGTGAGGCGACTAGTCTGCGGTCAACAACCCTCAGACCACTCGCTAGAACCCTGCACGCAGCCCTCCTTACACCGAAGATCTGGAAGCCTAGGCTGCAAACATTCTGAGCATCCTCAACCCTCAACCCGCCCGCTAAAGCAGATAGAAGCCCGTGCTCACGAGCCCTACTGCTCAACTCTATGAGCTGGCTTTGAGTAAGGTAGTCGAAGACGGAACTGCCATCCTTCTGGTGCACATCCACAAGCACACCGTCAGCATCACACCTCGACGCAACCTCAGGCAGAAGCAGGGGGTTAAGACCACTAAACCTCTTATAGTCAGCATAAGCTGCTAACACAACCTTAGCACCCGTACCCCTACAAGCCTCAACAACTTTGCGGCCCAGTCTAATTGCATCACGCATAGTTGAGCAGCCGAAGAGCCCAGCCTTAACATAATCAGCGCCAGCCGAGGCAGCACGAAAAGCTGCAAACGAAGCTGTGCCAGGTAGGTTCGGCAAGTCTCCTAATGTAGCGCTCAACTCAACACCTTTCAGTGTTGAGCGTATCTTTAACACGAGATTAGGTGTGCTGGCACCAAGCGCGCCTTCACTAGGGTTCTTAACATCCACAATATGGGCGCCGCCAGCCGCAGCCTCCCTAGCCTCCTTAAGTGTCCTCACACTTACGAGCAGCCTCATCGCAAACCACTATACGCATGTTAAGGATGCTCTTAAGCTTGTATCAAAGTGGCGAAATTGCTTGATTCGTACACTACTATTCGTCATCTTAACTCTAACCTTCACCTAGATCTGCTGGTGCTGGTTCAGCCTCAAAGATATGGGGCAAGTGGTTTAATTAGGTGAGGGGATACATAGCGTCTTCACGCAGTTCATCAAGGTAAGCAAGTTCAGGGTGAAATAGAGCGCGGACATTAAACTTCTTCTTCGACTCTCTCCTCACTTTCTGGAGGATCCTCTTATGTGTCTCCCTCTCTTTTCTCAACATAGCTTTCAACTCTTCTATATTCGCCCTATGGATACGGCGAAGGTCTTCTTCAGTCTTAGGCTTAATGTCCAAACCATTAGAGCTACTATATTCCTTATACTTAAATGCTCCCATCAACTTTTACAAAGTGGCGCCGGGAGAGGGATTCGAACCCTCGAGACCCTGAGACGGGTCACGGGCTTTCGTGGAGGCGCTCAAGGCCTACGCTCCGCTTTAGTGAGCGGATCCGCGCATTACTGCGGACGCTATGTTGTCCACTCTGCCATCCCGGCATCTAGACCTATCGCTTATGCTTCATATTAGAGCTTCGCTTCCAGCTTCTTGAGGTTGTTTTGCCCAACTATCTGAATCTTGGATGCGACCGCTTTGGCTACGAGGTATCCTATGGGTATGGTGTAGAGAGCAAGCGTCGCGTTAAACGCAGCTATCAGCGGTAGGAGCACCAAGATACTCTCCTCTGGCATGCTGAAGCCCAGAGGTGGGGGGTATCTGATGAGGGCGTAATTCATAATCGTCATCACAACCACCTTACTTACTATGCCTAGGAGGGTTGAGAGGATTAGTGTTGTGCCTCCTAGATTTGAGGCTGAGCCCCTCATCTTTACTATGGCGTAGATGGCGAGGAGCATACTCAGAACAGCAACCATATTGTAGAGCGGGCCTGTTGGTAGGGCTCCTGGGAATAGGGCTATTAGTGCTGCGGTGTTTATGATCGTCACAGCCGCACCTACCTTCAGCCCGTAGATGAGTAGTGCTGCTACGATCGGTATCTCCCAGATCTGGTAGTAGAGGAAGGGTGCGAAGGGTGCGGGAAACTTTATTGGGGAGAGGTTCAAGGCTAGGGTTAGGGCTGTGAAGAGCGCGGTTGACGCTAATACCTTGCTCCTCGGCTCAGCCATCCGCCAACCCCTCCATCCAACCCTTCTCGAGCGCCTTATTTAAATTATCTGGTTAATACCAAAAAAGTGGTTAATCGCTCGAAGTAGGAGAAAAGTTTAACCCAAGAAGCAACCAAATAGTAGCGGGTTGTCCTTCTACCCCCTAGAAGCCGACAAAAGAAGAGTGAAGAGCAGAGGAAGCGTAGTTAAACCCTGCCCAGAATGCGGAAAACCCCTAAAAGCCAAGTCTGAGAAGCAGTGGGAGTATGTTCTGCTAGCGCACAAAACACTTTCAAAGAAGCATAGGGCTGAGGATGAGAAGAAGTAGAGTTATGGGGCCGCCGGTGGGATTTGAACCCACGCTGAGGGCTCCACAGGCCCCTATGCTAGCCAGGCTACACCACAGCGGCCACTAAGCGATAAGCTATGCTGATAGCTGCGGTAAATATCTTTTTACCCCGCAGCAACACACAGCGAGGATGGTTTCAGAATCTCTTTTTACGAGCTATGCGCTTGGTAATTGTCTGATTACGCTCTTAAGTTCTATTACTTCGAGGGGGCATTCATTCCAGTCGTGTTCCCAGCAGATGATGATGTCGCATCCTTCGGTTGGGTGTTTGTGGAGCTTGTAGTCTGAGCTCTTGTATTCGAATTCTATGTTTACTTTGACCCAGCCTCTGCCGTCAAACCTTCTGCCTACTGCGTCTGGGAATGATGTTCTTATCTCTTCAAGATACATCTTCAGATCCTTCATGACGGTGGCAAAGAGGAAGATGACGCCTTGCTCGTTGACCGGGGCATACACTAATCCTCTGAAGTTTATCGCTTCACCAACACGCGACTTCTCTCTTTTAACGATAAGTGTCTTCTTAACTTGCTTTACTGCACCACCTCTATCGACCTTAAAGCGGTATGTCTTGAAGGGTGTTATAGGCTCGATCAGTAATGCATCACCCGCCTTCAATTTATGTTTTAGATATAACTTCTTTAAGCCGAAGATGAGTCTGCGTTCAGGGTTATATTCTACCACCTGCTTATCAACGCTAAATATAACCTCGATCTTCCTCAGACGAAAGCCCTTTGGGAAGTGTGTGGCGGCATCTTTGGGAATATAAAGTATGCCCTTCTTAAGAAGACGGTTGGATAGCTTGGCGTGAATCAATTTCCTTTTATCAGATTTACCACATTTATATTTAAGTTTACGAAATTGGTGATCAACTGGGGGGATGCTTTGATCTTTTTGACCGCTTTGATCAGCGCCGGGACGATTTCTGTGTAGTCTCCTACTAACCCGTAGTCGCAGTTGTCGAAGATAGGTGCATCCGGATCCTTGTTTATCGCAACCACACACCTAACTTCTCTTATCCCGAAGAGGTGCTGGACCGCCCCGCTTATTCCCACTGCGAAGTAGAGGTCTGCGCGGACAGCCTTACCAGTCTGCCCGACCTGTCTATCGTGGGTTATCCAGCCGGCGTCAACAGCCTTCCTTGAGCCAGAAACCTCTCCTCCGATGACCTTAGCAAACTCCTCCAGTATCGTGAAGCCCTCTTTGCCCCCAAGCCCCTTTCCACCCGAGACAAGTATCTTCGCCTTCTCTATCGGAGCCGCGCCTCTACCGAACCTCGATCGACCTAGAAGCTTAACACCAACAGCATCTACCACCTTTGGGTTAGTAGGTATGATTTCGCCTTCACGCGCCAGATCCTTCTGCGGCGTAGGGAAGACGTTTGGTCGCGCTGTGAATATCGCTGGTCTTCTGTTTAATGTGCGTATATGCGCTATCAAATATGCGCCAAACGTGGGCCTTACACCCAGAATATCCTTCGCCGCAGAATCCACCTCGAAGGATGTGCAGTCAGCTGTTATGCCTGTCTTAAGGATGTTTGCAACATAGGGTGTGAACTCCCTACCCCTCATAGTTCCAGCCACAAGAAGCGCTTCTGGTTTGTACTCTTTAGCTAGGTAGGCTAGTGCTTCACCGTATAGTGTGGGGTAGTATTTCTCGAACCTTTCATCATCAGCCACATAAACCCTGTCCGCACCATAGTATATCGCCTCACGAGCCAAAGATGATACCCCTCTCCCTATGAGCACAGCCCCGACATAGGTATCCTTCTGCGAAGCCAGAAGCCTAGCCACACCAAGCATCTGCAGCCCAGCCTCGCTAAGAGAACCATCCTCCACCTCCAGATACGCCCAAACACCAACATACTCCTCGGGGTTGATTCTATCCCACTCAGAGCAGATCGACATACGCAGCCCTCCTAGATCTTCAGAAAACCATCTTCAACAAGCCTACTAATCAGCCACTCAGCCGCTTGATCTATATCCCTAGGTTGGCAGACGATCTTCTTCCTAGGCACCTCAGCAACGAAGCTAGTCTTCTTCACTATAGTTGGCGAGCCCTTTAAGCCGACGCAGTTCACCTCTAAACCCAAGGTCTTGTTGTTCCAGACTTCAATCACCCCCTCTTCTTTGCAGCGCATCTTATGGCTGAGCTTGACCCTCCTCGGCTTGGTTAAATGCATAGCTGCTGCTAGAAGCGCAGGTAGGGCTAACTCGTACTCCTCATATGCGTCCTCAAGCATCCTCTTAACCCACATCTTACCGTCACCAAGATACTTTGCATCAACAACGTAGTATAGGTATGGTATGTGAAGCCAAGAAGCTAGCTGAGCACCTATATGCGCTGTTGAGCTATCTACCGTTTCTTGACCGACCAGTATAAGATCAAATTTAAGCCTACTGATGGCTTTGGCAAGAGTATAGGATGTCGCTAACGTGTCAGCACCAGCATAGGCCATGTCGGTGACCAGCACCGCCTTATCACACCCCATACCTACCGCATGCTCCAGACCAAGCCTTGCAGAAGGAGGAGCCATGGTTATTGCTGTAACACTACCCCCGAACTTATCCCTCAAAGCCAAAGCCATCTCTAACGCGTGCATATCGTGTGGGTTGATTACACTAGGCACACCACTTCTGATCAATGTGCCCGTCTTTTGATCAATATTGACCGTGGTTGTGTTGGGAACCCATTTTATGCAAACCACTATATCCATAATACATTCACCCGAACCTGTAGTGAATGCCTTTACCGCTCACAGGGTAGTTCCAGCTCACAGCACCTCGGGGACAGATGACCCTACAGGTTCCGCACTCCAAGCAGCCCTCATAGCTGAAGACGATTTTATCGCCTAGGAGCGTAAAGCAGCCAGCTGGGCAGAGGTTGATGCAAGGCTTCGTATCGCACTCAACACACTTCTCCGAATCCACCACTATATGCGGCTCATAATCCACATCCCAGACGTTATTTATCAGAATATCCTCTAAACGCATCCTCTTCATATACTCCTCACAACCCTAAACCCATCTAGTAGAAGCTTGAGCAAACCAACATCTTTCTTAGAGCGTTTAAGGGCTTCCATCAAAGTAGGCACCTCGTAGTCAAAAGCAAACAACGCTTTAGCTGCATCACACAACATCTTTGGGTACTTGGAAAACAGCGATTCATCATTCAAAAGTTTAGAGAACTTCCTAAATTTCAGCATCTGCTTCAAGACGAAACTCTGTTTTAGCAGATGCTCATACCACGCTAAACCCCTCTTTGAAAAGTCTCCTTCCGCATGCGCCTTTTCATAAGCTTGGGCTGCTAAATAACCGGAGTAGGCTGCGAAATCAACCCCCCTATACGTGTATCCTAGGTTTAGTAGGTACCCTGCGGCATCCCCAGCGACCAAAAGACCATCTGAATACGGGTGCTTAAGCATCGCGCTACCAGCTTCCGGTATAAGGTGGGACGAGTATTCGACGATGCTGCTCTCTTTGAGATACTTGGATAGCAGCGGATGTAGCCGTAGATTCTCCAAGAGGTTTGAGATATGCTCTTTTAACGAGTGAGCAGATTTGAGCATGAGCACCAACCCCAAACTTACCGCGGCTGTGTTTGTGTATAGAAAAGCGCCTCCAGGTAAGCCGTTTGTGAAGTCACCTAGAAGGATCCAAGACAGACCCTCCTTCTCACCTAGCCCGAATCTGCTCTCTATCTCAGTTGAAGGTATTCTCAGAGTCTCTTTTACACCTAGAGCAACTTGATCCGCTTTAAGCTCTTTTACAAGACCGGCTCTTTCAAGCAGCAGCCTATTAACACCTTCGCAATCTATAACCACATCTGACTCAACTACCTCACCACCTATCTTAACGCCCTTAACAAAACCGTCTTTGAGCACAAATCCGTCAACCACGATCTCGGTCACCAGAAAAGAGCCAGCCTCTTCAGCCTGCTTCGCCATCCAAGCCGCTAGTTCACTAAGGTGGCAGATGAAACTCTTCCTCTCTCCCGATTCATAATCCAACGAGAGCATAGTATCACCAGCAGCCAAAGAGAACCTCTCTTTAACAACCCACCTCTGTATAGGTGCATCCTTCAGCAGATTGGGGTAGATCTCTTCAAGAGGCTTAGAATACACTCTACCACCGAACACATTCTTCGAGCCGGCGACCCTACCCCGCTCAAGCAGCAGAACCTTAAACCCCTTCTTCGCCAAAGTATACGCAGCGGTAGAGCCAGCTGGACCAGCACCTACAACCACAGCGTCGAAGCGCCGACTCAATTAACCTCCCCGCAGCCAATATTTGTATGGCACTCCTTGCAAAACGTAATCAGATTCGAAGGCACATTGAAGAAGACCCCTTTATCCCAGAAGATATGGTGTAGACTTGCCGTCAAAGGTGATAGAGGTTTAGCGCAGATAAAGCATTGATAGGCATCTCGCTGCATAACCTCATCTCTGAAGAAAGTTAAGAGGAAGCTATTCAACTCCAAATCAGTCTGAAAGACCTTCCCCAACTTAGCAAACCTCTCTCGCCACACCCTCCATTCATTCTGAACCTGCTCTAAACCGAAGAACTCAAGAAGCTCGTTAGCTGATATGGGTCTAGCGGTGGCAGCTAGAGCCTTCATCTTAACCTTACTAGCAACGAGATCCTTTAGCTCATCAACCCCTAAGAATTTAAGCCTCTTCGCAAGAACCCAGAGTAGCATAGAAGCCTTGGAGCCCTTTGGCGCCTCAAGCCTCACCTGCTCAGCCTCGCTCAACCAGACACCCAACTAACAATTAATATTCACATTCTAAGATATAAGTTAAACAGCTAGTGAGAGTGCCCTTTAAATGGTAACGTTAATATAGAGCGCAGAGACCAAATATTCTAACTAAGGGGTGGTTATGTTTGTCCTCTGAAGAATGGTTTAGAAGGCGTAGGATAAGGCTGCCCTTCTTCGACATAGAGATACCCAGCTTTTATAGTGGTGAGCTAATAGATATGCTTAGAGAGCTGGAGCGCAGAATGGACGAAGCATTTAGAGACCTAGGCGAAAAGGTTCCAGAAAAGCTGGTAAGAGAGAGAAGATTACCAGATGGGCGAGTGATAAGGGAATTCGGCCCATTCGTCTACGGCTACTCAGTAACCATAGGACCAGATGGTAAACCGGTTGTGCGTGAATTCGGTAACGTAAAGCCTGTGCCCGGCAGACCCGGTTTAACCGTCAAGGAAGCCCGTGAGCCACTGACCGAGGTTATAGAAGAAGATAGCGAAGTGAAGGTGATCATGGAGATACCGGGTGTTGAGAAAGAGGATATAGAAGTTTATGCATCTGATGGCAAGTTAACTGTTTCCGTGGACTCAAAGGGTAAATCATATTATAAGGTGGTCGAGATACCCAAGGATGCGGAGTTTGAGAAGGCTAAAACTACCTACAAAAACGGTATACTAGAGATCACGATGCCCAGAAAGAAAGAGGAGAAGAAGGGCTTCAGGATAAAGGTCGAGTAGAGGAAGTAGAAGGTACCTCCAACCTAGGGGGATAACAGGGGATCTCCGTCGGCTTAAAGAAAGGCTCTCTTAACCACACCGCCTTCTTAAACAGCTCAGCCAAAGCCTCATCGTCAGCACCGTTTCTCATCGCGCTTAAGAAGTCCACGTGATTATCTTCCCTAAGTAAACAGGGTTTGAACTGACCATTATAGGTTATACGTATTCTGTTATTCGCCATACAGAAGGCAGAGTTATGCATAGGCTTAACCACCTCAACCCAAACCCCGTTAGGTAGAAGATATTGGTGGCGCAGATGTAGCTGCCTCACCTTCTCCTCAACAGCGCTGCGTTTAAACCGCTCCTCAATAGCCGAAAGATCAGCGTGGAACTTCTTGTAGAAGGGAGCGTCAGCCGAACCCTCTGCTACCAATTCTATGAACTGCACCTTAGCCTTCTCTCCGCCGCCTAGTGAGGAGGCGAAGTTGATGATATCATCTACTTCATCTTCATTCACCCCCCTCATAACCACGACATTCAGCTTAACTGGGGTCAGCCCTACCTCTACAGCGCGTTTAATGGCTTTAAGGGTGTAGTCGAACTTCGCTGCCCTCGTTATAAAATTGAAGCGCTCTTCTCTAAGGCTGTGTAGGCTTATGTTAACTCTATCTAACCCTTTATCTTTTAATTCGGCTGCGAGTTCAACAAGCCTAGTGCCGTTTGTTGTCATAGAGAGCTCTCTTAGGGGGAGCTCACCCAGCTTCTGAACCACATCAACAATGTCTCTCCTGAGCATAGGTTCTCCGCCAGTGAGCTTCACAACATCGACTCCAAACCTCGTTAGTATCTTCGTTATCCTCTGAATTTCGTCTGCTGTCATCATGTCTTTGGGCTCTTCAAATATGCCTTCGCTGTGGCAGAAGATGCAGTTAAAGTTACAGAGGCTGCTTGGGTTTAGCGATATCCTTACGCCAGTAACAGGTCTACCGAATCTGTCAAAAAGCACACGCCCATCTACTTTGTCTTTATAGAAGGGAGGAGACCGCGCTGCACTCAACTTCACTTTAATACTTATCTTTAGCCTTATTTAAAGATGTCTTGAGAGACCGTCTTGAAGTAGAGCTAAGCTTATATACTTATGCTTTCATATGTCTCAATGGTGGTCTCACGTGTCCGAGCAGAAATTCACAAAAGGGCAGACTTGGGGTGCACTAAAGAAGGCTTGGAAAGCGTATAAGATAGCGAAGGTTCAGAACGACCGCACGAGGATGATGGAATACGCTAAACGCATACAGACCCTCCAGAAGGAACTTGGGCTGCAGGTAGCAAAGTTCCCAGACCTCGGGCTCTAACAGCCCATTCACCCTCTATTTTTGATCTTCGATAGCGTTAAGAATAAGTTGACCGCTTTTAGAGTTGGATGTCAAGTCTATGGCGGTATGGGAACTACATGAAGCATATCTTGAGGTGTTAAAGAGCAGGATCGAGCCTAAACACTACGAAAGGTTGATGAAAATAGAGAACCCAACATTACACGCCTTTGTAGCAAAGTATATCGATCTCTGCGAACCAGATCGAGTATATGTTTCAGCAGGAACAGAAGAAGACATAGAATATATTCGGCGGGCAGCTCTAAGAGACGGTGAAGAAATCAGAGTCGCAACCCCTGGGCATACTGTTCATTTTGATAATTACTACGATCAGGCTAGGGATAGGGAGCACACAGTAATACTTGTCGAGAAAGATCTGAACCTTGGTTTTGGGATCAGAGTGGGTAACCGGGAGAAGCTTCTTAAAGAGATGCATGAGATCTTAAGGGGGATAATGAGGGGGCACACCCTTTATGTGTGCTTCTACAGTTTAGGCCCTGTTGACTCAATCTTCACTATTCCGGCAGTACAGCTTACAGATTCGAGTTACGTAGCGCATAGCGAGAACATCCTCTACAGGCAAGGTTATGGTCTGTTTGTAAAGCGTGGTAGAGAGGCGCGCTTCCTTAAATTTGTGCATTCACAAGGTGAACTGGATGAGAGAAAGACGTCAAAGAATCTGGATAAGAGGAGGGTCTACATAGATCTAGAAGGTGAGACGGTCTACAGCGCCAATACGCAATATGGCGGCAATAGTATTGGGTTGAAGAAGCTTGCTATGCGCCTAACAATAAACCGAGCATCCAAAGAAGGTTGGCTTACTGAGCATATGCTGCTAATGGGCATACACGGACCTAACGGCAGGATCACCTACTTCGCCGGGGCTTACCCCTCTATGTGCGGTAAGACATCAACCGCTATGATGGAGGGCGAAACCTTGGTTGGTGACGACATAGCGTATCTCAGAAGAGTCGATGGTGAGGTTAGAGCGGTTAACGTTGAGAAGGGGATATTCGGCATCATTCAAGGCGTAAACTCTAAGGATGATGCCATCCAATGGGAGGTTCTACATAGCCCAGTCGAGATAATCTTCTCTAACGTCCTTGTTACAAAGGATGGTGACGTTTATTGGGATGGGCACGATGGGCCTGTGCCATCCAGTGGAATAAACCACTCAGGCGAGTGGTATATTGGGAAGAGGGATAAAGAAGGTAAGATCATCCCCTGCTCTCATCCGAATGCGAGATTCACGGTTGAGCTCACACATTTTAGAAACCTCGATCCTAATTGGGACGACCCCAAAGGAATCCCGCTTAGGGCTATAGTGTATGGTGGTAGGGATTCGGACACCTCTGTACCTGTAGAGCAGAGCTTCGATTGGGAGCATGGGATAATCACGAAGGGCGCTGCGCTTGAATCCGAAACTACGGCCGCTGTGCTGGGTAAAGAGGGTGTTAGAGAGTTTAACCCCATGTCAAACCTCGACTTCCTCTCTATACCAATTGGCAGGTACATTGACGACAACTTGAGGTTTGGAGCGAATTTGAGAAATCCTCCTGTAATATTTGGCGTCAACTACTTTTTACGAGACAAGAACGGCGAATATCTTACTGAGAAGACGGATAAGAGGGTTTGGTTCAAGTGGATGGAGCTTAGGGTGCATAATGATGTCGATGCTATAAGAACACCAACAGGCCTGATACCGTTCTACGATGATCTAAAGCCTTTATTTGCGAAGGTTCTAAACAAAGAATATCATATCGAGTTATATGAGAAGCAGTTTACTATTAGAGTGAAGGAGAACCTATCTAAAATCGATAGGGTAACAAGGATTTATCAGAGTATAGAGAGCACACCACCTAGATTATTCGAGGTCTTCGAGGAGCAAAGGAAGAGGCTACTAGATGCCCAAGCGAGATACGGTGACTATATCTCGCCTCTGAAACTAGCTTCATGTGAATAAAGCCGCTTACGAATAGAATATTTGTGCAGACTTGGGTAAGGTTCATATACTTATAGATATGTAGAGCCTTTTTGATCTTAGAGTTGTCCGGCTCTTTCTTAGCAGACTCAAAGAGGGTTGTTGTGTTAATCATAGCCTCTATCGCAGCATTTATGGGTCCTCTCGACGGCAGCATCGTGAACGTTGCTTTACCAAGCATCGCGAGATCTTTAAATGCTGGATTAGGCTACTTGATCTTGGTCCCAACGATCTACCTTATAGTCCTTGCTTCGCTTCAAACCACTTTCGGTAGATTAGCTGATGTAAAAGGAAGGGTTAGAATATTCAACATCGGAGTGGGCGTGTTCACAACAGCTTCTCTACTCGCAGGGCTCTCACAAAATATCCTCCAGCTGATCCTTTTTAGAGTTATTCAAGGGATAGGAGCGGCTATAATGGGTGCGACCGCTACGGCGCTCGTTGCTGAAGCTTATCCACCCTCTAAGAGAGGGGCAGCTATCGGTGTGAACACGATGGCTGTGTACGCTGGACTTACCCTAGGACCTGTTTTAGGAGGCTTCCTTGTGCAGGTCTTCGGCTGGAGGTCCATCTTCTTAGTCAATATACCAATAGGTGTTGCAACACTCCTTCTATCAACCTATTGGCTGCGTGGGATAGGTGTTAAGAATATAAGGCGGGGCTTCGACTTATTAGGCTCAGCAACCTTAACCATATTCCTTGTTACACTCCTCTTAATCCTAAGCCAAGGGGACCTCCGGTTCACCTCGGCTCAACTAACTACCTTATCAGCCCTTTGCATATTATCGCTGAGCGCTTTTATCTACGCTGAAAGGAGGGTAAGTGAACCGCTTATGGATCTGCGCCTCTTTACATCCAACAGACTATTCAGCGCAGGTAACATCACCGCATTATTAAACTACTCAACCACCGCAGGTACCGTGCTTCTCATATCAATCCACCTACAATTCATCCTAGGGTTCTCACCTTCAGAAGCCGGGTTAATATTGCTGACCCAGCCTCTAGTGATGGTTGTTGCTGCGCCGATCGCTGGGTGGCTCTCTGATCGCATAGATGCGAGAGTGCTCAGCTCGATCGGTATGATGATTAGAACGGCTGGGCTACTTCTGCTGGCGTTTTACAGCGAAGCTTTGAGTAGAAGCTTCATAGTAATCCCCCTTATCATCCTTGGGTTAGGTAACGGGTTATTCTCATCTCCTAACGTAAATTCTATACTCAGCTCGGTTCCTAGAGAAAAGTATGGACTTGCCTCAGGCATTCTCAGCACCATCAGAACCATGGGCCAATCTATCGGCATAGCTATTATGGGCTCCATCGTCTCTGTCGTGATGCCTCCGGGGACCTTTGCGAGGCTTAGCGAAGATGCGGTTGAGTTGGCCGCCTTCTTCCTAAGTGGTGTGAGAATCGCTTTCTTGATAGCTTCTATTCTAAGTGGGATGGGTATCTTTACATCTCTTGCGAGAGGTAGCGAGCATAGGCAGAGCTCCAGCGTTGATGCTAAGACGTAGGTTTGATTGATCTTCTAACGTACCAGATCGTTAAGAAGTAGAGTATCAATATCCAAGCAACAGCTAAAAGCGCCCCAAGCACCACTTTTAACACCGCCACACCAAGAGGGCTGATGATGCCCTCGGCTGGATTAAAATGGGCAATGTATCCGAATATTATCACCGTGCCTGAGAGGACCAGAAGCCAAGCTACGAAGATTATAGCGATCAAGGGTAGAAGCTGACGCAACATATCTTCTCACCAAGTCAAAAAGGCGGTTACTATCGCTAAGACCGCTGCTATAATCGCTAGGATAAATATGGCCCTAGCAACCTCGACCTCACTTAAGGGACCCTTGGCTAGTATCATTCTTGTCAAAGTGACCGGCGCTTCTCTGCTTGTTGAAGCTGCGAGTCTGAAGTCTTGTAGGATTTTGATAGGCCTCTCTTTGATCTCCCGATGCTCAATTATCTTCTTGACGCTCGAGAGGAAGAAGAAGGAGTTTAATATTGCTGGTAGTAGCGCTATTACACCAACCACTTCAGCTCGACCACAGATCGCCAAAGCGCCGTAAAGAGCGCCTAACGCTAAAGTCCCTGAGTCGCCTGGAAATATCTTTGAGGGGTACTTGTGGAAGAAGAGGTAGAATACAGCGGTTGATACTAAGAGGGGTAGGGCTGCTGTAAACATGATCCAATCTCCTCGCAGAGCGAAGGCTACGAGGAGAGGTATACTTGCTATGAAGACGTAGCTGGAAACCACGCCGTTGAGTACATCTATAGTGTTTATTGTGTTCGCAGTAACTGGTAGGGCTGCTAGGACCAAAAGAGGGTAGACTATGAATAACCTAACAGACTTCCCGTAGATTGGGAAGATCGGTTGAGGCACATATGCGCCTAAAAGGAGTATGGGTAGTGAAGCAAAGATTAGGAGGAGAGGCTTAGAGTACCCTTTTAAACGCTTAACATCATCCACCAAACCTATCAGACCGGCAATGAGAGTTGCAGTAAATAGAGCGGCAACCCTCACGTCATATGTGAAACAATATAAAATAGTTTCTCCGACAAGAATCGATATAATGAGAGCTGGGCCTGCTGGCCTTGGTATAAGAGGTCTGTTTGGCTTATGCACATCTTCAACCAGCCAACCATAGCGCCTTAGCACATTGATTAAAATGGTTGTTAGAAGGTAGGTGAGTAGGCCGCTAACTAAGATTATGACCGCTGCGAGCCACGGGTTCATATGCTGCTCCGCTGTGACTCCTCTTACGGGCGTTAAAACCCTTTTGACAGAAGATTCTTATATAAAGGCTGGGGATATAGTAAGCGAGTGCTAGTTTGAAGATAGTCGAACTTAAGGATGGTATGCGTAGAGTGGACGTAGAGGGGACGATCTTAGATAAGAGTGAACCTCGAACTGTAAATCTAAGAGCAGGTGGGCGGGCTACTGTTGTGGAGTGTACGATCAAAGATGATTCAGGCTCAATAAAGCTGAGCCTCTGGGATGATCTTATTGATAAGGTCAATGTAGGTGATACAGTAAGGGTAGAAAATGGCTACGTCAACTCGTTCAGAGGAGAACTCAGACTTAACGTAGGCAGATATGGCAGATTATATGTAACAGGCTAAAATCTAGGTAACAAAGCATATTGCTTTCAAATCTTTATGGCACACCCTTAATAGGTTTACACTCAACATGTTTGAAGTAGAGAGATGTAGAAGCAATTCTACAAGCATTAAAGCGAGTGTAAAGATAAGATTAATCTCAGACCGCACACATTACTTCTACGGGGTAGAGGGTTGGACGAAGAATACAGGGTGGAAAGAGATAGTTTAGGAGAGGTGAAGGTACCTTCTCAAGCGTACTACGGTGCGCAGACGCAAAGAGCTATAGAAAACTTTCGGATTTCGAACCTAAGGTTTCAGAAGAGCTTCATAAAAGCCTTAGCCCTAATAAAACTTGCAGCCGCAAAAGCCAACATGGAGCTAGGATTGTTAGATAAAGTCTTAGGTGAGGCGATCATCAAAGCCTGTATTGAAGTGTTAGAAGGAAGGTTTGATTCAGAATTTAGGTTAGATATCTTCCAGACGGGCTCAGGCACATCAACCAACATGAATGTGAATGAAGTATTGGCTAATAGAGCGAATGAGTGGCTGGGAGGTAAGAAAGGGGTCTATGAACCTATACACCCAAACGACCACGTGAATATGTGCCAATCCTCTAACGATGTCTTCCCTACAGCTATCAACATAGCGGCGCTAGAATCCTTGAATCAAGATCTATTACCCTCCATGAATCAGCTAGAGAAATCATTCAGGAAAAAAGCTGAAGAATTTGAAGATGTTGTAAAAGCAGCTAGAACACATCTCCAGGATGCTGTGCCCATAACTTTAGGCCAAGAGTTTAGTGCCTATGCTGCTATGGTGAAGCAATCCATAAGACGCATTGAATCAGCAGAACAGGCTTTGCTGGAGATACCACTAGGCGGTACAGCTGTAGGAACTGGATTGAATGCACATCCATCTTACGCTAGCCTGGCCATCAGAGAGTTAAGGCAATTGACTGGCTTTGAGCTGCGTCAAGCGGAAAATGTCTTCGAAGCTATACAGAGTAGGGATGCGAATGTTGAGTTAAGTGGTGCTTTGAAAGGATACGCTGTATCTCTTATGAAAATAGCAAACGATCTACGTTTACTCTCCTCGGGACCCCGAACAGGATTAGCTGAAATCGTTTTACCAGCAATCCAACCTGGTTCAAGCAGTATGCCCGGTAAAGTGAACCCTGTCGTGCCAGAAATGGTCAATATGGTCGCTGCAAAGGTGATGGGTAATGATCTGACAATAACGATAGCCGGGCAAGCTGGGAACCTAGATCTTAACACGATGATGCCAGTGATAGCTTACACTTTACTTGAATCCATAGAGATATTAGCTTCAGCGATTAGAACTTTAGCGAGATGTGTAGAAGGGATAGTTGTGAACGAAGAGAGGTGCTTCAAATACGCGGAGAACTCAACGGCACTAATTACGGTTCTAGCACCAACCTTAGGCTACGATAAAGCAGCAAAAATAGCGAAGAAAGCCTTCGAAGAAGGAAAGAGCATCAAGCAGATAATAGTAGAAGAAGGCATACTCACAAAGGAAGATGTTGAAAAACTTCTTAATTTAAAGAAGCTTACAAAAGGCGGCGTAGTAAAGGGTCTAGATTTCTTAAACAAAAAGAGTGGGCTCCACGTTAAGGAGCCCTAGCTTAAGCTCAGCTCGGTTGGAAGACCTTAATGGCTACTACGGGACACTGGACTTCGCAAGCCATACAGAATATGCAGTCAGATTCTTTAACAGGATCAGCCTTCTTAGCTGAAGCTGGGTGACCTGGGGTCTCAAGCCACTCGAAGACGCCTACAGGACATACATCTAAGCAAACACCATCGGCTATGCAGATATCAAAGTCGACCGCCACGGTACTGCCGTGTATACCCAGTTTCGCAGGCGGCTCTACAGGACCCCACACATCGTGCCCTTGGTGTTTATCCACTACCTGTCTTTTCGACTTAAACTCGGGATCTATGCCTGGCATACATCTTCACACCCCTTGACTACCATCCGAATATGTATTTAAGTTGAACTACTTGAACCTTAGTAGGCGCTATAGTAGCGTATGAGACGCCTAACTACGTCTATCTTCGCTATTACACCAATCAACTCCCCTTTCTCGTTCACTACATAAACGTGGTCAGCATTCTCTTTGAGCATCGTCAACACTATCTCATTCAGAGGTGTAGAGGGGGATACCGTGACAGGCTTCTCAGCATACGTGGCTAAGACCGGGAGCTTAAGGGACTTCTTCGAAGCAGAAACCAGCTCCTCAAGTTTCACCACACCAATAGGTCTTCTGTTGCTGTCCACGATGGGCAAGACCCTGTAAGGTAAGGACTCGAACTTTTTGAGAGCTTCTTCGACACTTTCATCTTCAGTCAACATATGAGGCTCCCTCGACATTATGTCCGAAGCTTTTACCCTATCTATAGCTTTAGAAGCGATTTTGGAGACTTTGCTGTAGACACGCTCTAAAGCAAGCTCCTCTTCATAAACTTTTGATGACGGCTGGGATGGGAATAGAGATTGGGAACCTGAGGCGAAAAAGCTGCAGACAGAGGCAAGAAGACCTGGTATGATGGCGTTAGGGCCAGCTGTTTCTGCTATGAATGCTGCTGGAGCCAAATAGATTTTGTGGGAGCCTGAGAGCATGGCCGCCATCCCGACTACAACATATAGTGGTTCTATCGTCTTTAACACAATTAGAGAGTAGAGCGAACCTATTAGAGCGCCTTCTACTACACTTGGAGTCAATAGTCCTCCGCTTCCACCAAAGTTCAAGAATATGGTTGTTGTGAATAGTCTTAGAGTGGTTAGCGTGAGAAGCGCTAAGATGGAATGTTGTTGAATGTTTGTGGTTAAATCAGATATTAGCTTGTAGCCGACGCCGATACTTGAAAGGTTAAAGAAGCCTATGGCACCTAAAGATAAACCGCCAGCAAGCAGTAACAGTCCGAAGCCTCCCCTCGCCATAGCCCTCCGCCCCAAGCCATCAGCAAGATTATATAATCTGACGAAAAATGCGGAATATACCCCGCAGACTGTACCAAGAATTATGGAGTGGAAGATTTCTCTTAAGCCAATATATGGTATTTGTGGGATATAGAAAATGGGGCTAACACCACCTACAATCACAGCCAACAGATAAGATATTGAAGCGGCTACCGCCACCTCTGCAAAAGCGTCTTTCTCCACATCCCTCTTATAAGGTATCTCGATAGCAAAAAGAATCGCTGTTAACGGGGCCTTGAATATTGCTGAGATCCCCGCAGCAACCCCAGCCAAATACATCTTCTTTTGATTTAGCAAAGGGAGACGAAAGAACCTTGCTACTGTAGAACCGATACCTCCGCCTACGACTGTAGCAGGGCCCTCTAATCCGGCTGTTCCGCCTAGGCTAATCGCTGTGGTTGAGGCAACCGTTCTTACCACAGCATCTCTTGCAGGAAGATGACCATTACGTAAGTGGAGTGTTTCGAGCATTAAGTGTGTATCGCTGTTCCCTGATCTAATTGTAGAAAAGTATTGGATGAGCGTAAAGCCTAAGGTTATAGAGAGTAGAGTAGTAACAAAGACAAAGGGCCTTTCTTTTAAAATCGCCTCCTCAA
>JAAOZN010000045.1 GCA_011605775.1 Nitrososphaerota archaeon
GGCAAGCCACTACAGCGTCTCCCCCGCCATCGAGCGGGTCGGAAGCTCTACCAAGCTGAGCTACCGCGGGCCTATTTTTGAGCTGATAGCCGCTCAACTTTAAGCTTTACGCTAAGGATCCTTCATCTTATTTCTGCTTTATCTTCTCTATTGTTGAGGATGCTGCTTTTATGAGCCTGAGGTAGGAGCCTATTACAGCCCTCGCCGAGGATAAGTCTTCTGTGGTGACTTCGATTGTTAAGTGGTCGTCTTTATGCTCGAGCTTGACGGCTGCTCTGCGCTTTCTTTCGCTTCCCGTCTCAGGTAAAAGTGCTTTATAGATCGCAGATGCTTCTTCTTTTGAAGCTGCTATGTTGATAGTTGCTTTGAGGTGGAGGTTAGAGGTCGTATGCTCCTCCGGCAACCTTGTGACCACACTTTGAGCAGCTCCATATCCCGCTTGCTTTACGCCTCAGCTTTAGAGCGCCGCAGGAGGGGCATTTTCTTCTGCTTTTCTGCAGAAGCACTACTCTACTATATCTTACACGTAAGGTTCTGCCGTACTTCGCGCCCAAGCCTTTGAGTGTCTTGTCTTCTCCTCTAACCAACGCTGCCCACCGCCTTCTTTATTATCTCCCTTATTTCTTGCCCTTTAATCTTAGCGGTCTCCGCTGCGAACATGATCTGCTCGTAGGTCAACCCGCCAGCCAACCCCTTCTGCCCAGCACATAAATGCCCTTCGTCAACAGTAGTTAAAGTTATCCTAGCGTCCATAACCGCCTCCTCCTCTGAATCTGGGTCAACCACCATCGCCTCACCTATTCTGGCAAATGTTACTGAGACAGGTATCTTAGATACTGGTAGCGGTATCATACTGTCTTTCTCCTTGATTTCGCCGCTTGGTGTAACTTCCAGTTCAGGCATCTTCGTGGTCAGAAGCGCTGAAACGACAGCGTAGCTCGTAGCATCTATCAGATTCCCATCAACATTCAAAACACTAACATCAACAAATATAGCCCTAACCTTCTGCCCAGGGATGAGCACAAGCTTAGACAGATCGACCATATCCGATTCCCTCACCCCTCTGTCAACCACCCTTGAAAGCTCTATAGCGTCTTCATCAGGCGGACCTGGCTCAGCGTAGGGTGAAGCTAAGGGGAGTATTTCAGCGTTCACAACCAGCAGCCCCTTATCCGGGGTGTCAGGGAATGGTGCACCTACCTCAATCTTTACACCAGCTATCACCTGCGTGTTACCTAAACTTACCTGAGCAGAACCATTTGCTTTCTGAATAACGTTACACTTTATGTCAATCGGCCTATAGTCTAGAAGCGCCCTCCCATCAAGCCTCCTACCTTGAGCCAGCAACTCGATCATATGCGCCTTTCTCAAATGCTCCATTATGAAAGACCGTTTAGCTACAGCCACTTTACTCAACCTCCTCCTGCTGGTTAAGTCCACCTTTAAAGTATCTCTCCATCAGCGCCTTTCGCTGAGCCTCATATAGCTTCCTACAACCAGATAGGGCTAGATCTATCCCTCGCTTGAACTCTTCATGCGTGAGTACGCCATCTAGCTGAAGCAGCGTTATTGTATTTAGATTTGGCATAACTGCAACTGGCATGTCTGCTTCACCTTCCTTATCCTCAATATCGCTCAGATCTAAGACCATAGTCCCATCCACCTTGCCAGCTGCGCAAGCAACCACCAAATCATACATACTTATGCCAGCATCAACCAAAGCAAGGGAAGCAGCCGTTATACCAGCACACCTTGAGCCGCCATCTGACTGAAGCACCTCTAAGAATATGTCTATAGCAGTCCTAGGGTATTCTTCAACCAAAATAGCGGGTTCAAGCGCCTCTCTGATTACCTTAGAAATCTCTATCTCTCTTCGTGAAGGCGCCGGCGTCTTCCTCACGTCGGTTGAAAAAGGAGACATATGGTATCTGCATCGGAGCACACATCTATCTGGTAGAGCGAGGTGCTTAGGATGTACTTCCTTTGGTCCGTAGACTGCGACTATTATCTTATTCTTGCCCAACTCTATGTACGCTGAACCATCAGCGTTCTTCAGCACGCCTACCTCAAGTCTGTAGGGTCTGAGCTCATCGACTCTTCTGCCATCCACCCTTATGCCGTCATTTATTAGTTTACCCAACTTGACCACCTACTTCCTTAACCCCCAGCATAGCCTGAACCTTTTGGGTAAGATCAGCTAGGTGAGCTTCCTCTTCAACCAGCTTGATCGCCTTCACAGCCTTTATTATCCCTTCTGGTCGACCGACCACCACTATCACCCCATTCTGCCCTATCGTAAGCTTGCATCCTGTCCCAGATTCTATTGTCCTTATCATAGACCCCTTCTTACCTATTAGCCTAGGAACTTTGGTAGGTGCTATCTTGACAACTTCTCCCTTCGTGATCTTACCTAAACCCGGCCCAGAAACTGAAAGGATAGGGTCTCTGGTCCGATCAAAGGCTGTAACCACCGCCGCTATTAGGTCGCCAATATCAAACTTTTTAACCAGCGACTCCTGCCCAGGCGTAAAGTTCCTGCCATACACGTTTTTCGCAGGTAGGTAAGCCATGAAGCAGGAGTTGATATCCACCTCCCAGACGAATGCAGAGTAGTCGACGATCTTACCGATCACGAGGTCGTCTACCCTAGGTATGTAAGGACCTGATAAAGGTATTACTCTAACGCCTTCTTGCCCGAACTCCGCTAAACCTATTCTCGTTGAATAGAACTTGTTGCCTCTTTTTATTACGTTCGCTAGGGGTCTGTAGTTGCCTTCGGTTATCAGCTCCCCCGGTATGACATATTTTCTTTTGACTTCGGGCATTTCGATCAGACCTTCGCTACCGAGACCTGGGCTGAGCCTTTTGTGGCTGAGCCGAGTTTCTCTACGAGTGTGGAGTGGATGCCTGCTGGTATATCAACGATTGCCGTCATGGAGCCGTCTTCACCCCACTCTTCTTTAACTATTTCGCCGTAGCTCTTAATTATTCCAACACTCTGTGGCGCGTATTGAGGTGGTATTTTGATCAGCAACCTGATCCTCTCAGATTTAAGTGGAAGGATGGTTCTGAGCTGCTCAACTATCGTTTTGGTCTGCTCCTCTGCGCTCTTAAACGGATCAATAGAGACCTTCGCCTCCTGAAGCGCCTGCTCGATCCTAAGCGGTGGGTGTGGCAAGCCTGTCCTAGGGTCTACGTAATTTCTTGATATGATCTCTATTATCTGCTTCCTCTTTTCGTTGATGAGCCTCCTCCTCTGCTCTGTGGTTAGCTGTAGTTCGCCTTTGTTAAGGATGGTTAATGCCGCCTGCGACACATTGGTTGTCTGAAAGTATTTCTGGAGCTTTTCCGATGAGACACGTAACCCTTTTGAGGCATCTGAAAAGATTTCATCGACAACTATAACTTGTGAAGGCGGTATATTCTTACCCATCTTATAGTTTAAAGCGGCGTCTGGATTTACCAGTATCTCAAAATGCTCACCGCCTAAAGTGAGCCGAACTATAGTGTATTTTGTAGACATGCCTCTCCCTACCACTTACGTAGAAGATAGTAAAGTAGGCTATATAAACTAGTATTGCGACCTCTGAATCGCTATAAACGCTGAGCTCCCTTACTGCTTCGGCTTCTCCCTATTTCTAGCCTTGCTCGCCAACTCCTCTATTTCTTTTTCCGTGAGGAACCTCATCTTCTTCGTCGCAGCATCTACAACAGCTATCTTTATGTGCTTTATGCCAGATTTATCTTCGCTAACGGTGTAGATCGCTTCAATCGCAAGCACACACGCCTCCGCGAGCTTCTTATTCGGCTGATAATTCTGCTCGAGGAACTCCATAACCTGATCGCTCCCCGCACCTATAGCTACAGCTTCGTATCCAAGGTATGTGCCGCTTGGATCAGTCAAGTAGATAGCTGGGCCGTTTCTATCCACACCAGCAATTATAAGTGAGACGCCGAACGGTCTGACACCAGCATACTGAGTGAACTGTTGGCATATGTCAGCTATTCTTCTAGCTATGGTTTCAACTTCAGCCGGCTCATCGTAGACCAACCTATTACTCTGCGCTATTATCCTAGCCTGGTCTACCTGCACTCTTGCGTCTGGTATGTAGCCCGCAGCCGCCACAGCTATATGCTCATCAACCTGAAAGATCTTTTGAGCGGTTGTCTGGCTCTGAAGCTTCCTCGTCTTCTCTTCTACTGCGAGTACAACACCATCAGCCGCCTTGATTCCCACCGCTAAGGTTCCTCTTCTAACGGTTTCTATCGCGTATTCTACCTGATATAGCCTACCGTCTGGCGAAAATACTGTTATCGCCCTATCATATCCCGCAGCTGCCGGAAACATAACTGCATCCCTTATCTAACCTTGCTTTATCGATGAATTTAAACATTAACACAACCAGCAACCACAGGTGGTAAGGGATGAAGGTGTGCGAGCACATAACCTTCAGCGGACATAGAAATATAAGCGCCACACACAAAACCACATTCGAAATCACGAAATCTAAGAGCCTCACTAAGAGAGGAGACTGCATAATCGGTGTCGCAGCAGACAAAGCTTGTGCCGACCTCGATCAGAGGATCAAAGAGGCGCTACGAAAAGGTGGTGTTGTGCATCTCACAATCTGTGTAGGAGACCTAAGATTCAAAGTCAGAGCAGAGGGCTCACCACAGTTAATGCTAACAGATGAAGAGGATATTGTTGTTAGGCGCAGCAGCTACATATGCCCTAGGACGCTAGCGGTGAAGGCTAATGCGGCTGCTTGCGACATACCGAGACCTATTGTTGATCTCTTAAGGTCGGAGGGGTGCAGAGGCTACCTTCTCATAGAAGTAGAATCCAAATAACTCGTCCTCTGCCGTAGGAGATTCTCTTAAGCTACTGTAGTTTAGCGTATTCAGATACTATCCTGCTTAATCTTTCGTAAGCCTTCTCTAGTCTAAGCCTCTTCTCTTTGATGGAGGAGCGCATACCCTCTAACCAGTTTTCTTTCTCAAGCAAGGCTTTGGCTAGAGTTTGTGGTGCTGGCCCGCCATCCACCTCCCTTCTAGCGATAAACGTGGTGGGGTTGAGCGCGTTTCTAACAGCTTCTTCAGATAGGGTTAGGGTTCTCCCTAAGACCTTTTTTGAGCATCTGTTTATCATCTCGAGGCTTATCTGGGAGGGCTCAACCCCATTCTCAACCGCCTCCTTGACCACCATACCTACTATTGTGTGCGCGGTTCTAAATGGTATGCCGCACTCCCTCACCAACGTGTCTGCGAGCTCTGTTGCTGTAGCGTAGCTCTGCTCCACAAGCATCCTCATCCTACCTCTATCAACCTTAAGCGTTGCAACCATACGCTCAACCACCCTAAGTGTTGCGAGCGTAAGTTTACAGCTCTCCCAAAGGAGGGCATTCAACTCCTGAAGGTCTCTGTTGTAGGAGAAGGGTAGCCCCTTACAGAGTGTGAAGGCTGCTGTTAGCAGACCAACTATACGTGCGCATTTTGCTCGAGCGATCTCAGCGGAATCAGGGTTCTTCTTCTGAGGCATGATGCTGCTGGTCGATGAGAATTCATCCGCGAGTTCAACCATCTTGTAGCCGTCTGAGCTGAAGAGGATTATCTCCTCGCAAAGCCTGCTTAAGTCTGTGGCTATTAGAGCGTAGGCAGCCATAGCCTCCAATATGAAGTCTCTTGAACCCACAGCATCTACAGAGTTACCTAGTATACCATCAAAGCCGAGCAGATCAGCTGTCAAACGCCTATCTATCTTGTAGCCTGTGGTCGTCAAGGCGCCTGAGCCGAGTGGTGAAAGATTAACCCTACCGTACACCTCGAGTAACCTAGTTAGGTCCCGTGATAAAGCCTCGACGTGTGCTAAGAGGAGGTGCCCGAAGGTTGTGGGCTGAGCGATCTGAGTATGGGTGAAGCCCGGCGCCAATGTATCCTTTTCGCTTCTAGCTTTATCCAAAAGTGTTTGCAGTAGCGTAATCAGGTTTTCAGCCACATCAAGCAGATATTCTCTTAATCTGATTCTTAGGCAGGTTGCTACCTCATCGTTTCTCGATCTACCTGTGTGGATCCAGCCGCCTTGCTGCTCACCCACGATCTCTATAACCTTCGCCTCTATCGCCTCGTGAATGTCCTCAAACCCCTCTTTAGCAACTTCGCCGTAACCCCTAGCCCCTATCTCTTGAAGCGCAGAGAGTATCTTCGCCCCAGCCTCAGAAGGTATTATCTTCTGTTTGATCAGCATAACAACGTGCGCTTCAGTCACCTTGAGATCCGCTTCAAATATCTCCTCATCAATAGGGAGGGAGCTTGTGTACTCTAACGCCGATTTATCCATCTCTTCTGGTAGCCTACCCCTTCTTAAAACACCTTTAACCAACTTAGCCACTTCTCCTCTTAGCTTCCTTTTTCAAGCGCCTTGCTGAGGCTATGTAGTCTGTTAGGGCTGCGAAAGCCCTTCCAGCATCGACCATACTGACCACTATTATTGTATCGGTGTAGCAGCTTATCGTATCCTCTATATTTATGTGCCTCCTCGAAAGCTGTGTTATGAAAGATACAGCACAGCCAGGTGTCTTTATTATCTTAATAGGGCTTCTAACTATTATAGCAGCCAAATTGGTTGTGCTCTCAAGGATCTCATCGCTCCTAAACAGCTTCACAACATCCTCATATAACCTCTGGTCGAAGAGAAGTGTAATCGCATCTATACTCTCAGATATCTGAAGAAACTCCTCCCTATAGCTGAGAAGCAGACTACCAACCGCCTCAAGGGTCTTCCTCCTCTTTTCAACCGAAATCTTAGCCACGTCTGTGCGAACCGTTACCGTGCTGTTCATAACCACATCAAGAACGTCTTCCCCAACCACCCTATACCTTCCCCTCAATCTTTTAAGAGCAGTCACCAAGCTCTCAATCTTTACTTCACGACCTAGCCTCTCCTCTACAGCAGCCTTTAACACCCTCGCAATAGCTGTTAGATTACCATAGCCCCTATCTAATGCATCTTGAATAGAAAGGTCGCTATCCACCGCATCCCTAACCGCTTGGATTATGGTCAGTTTGACCGAAACCAAGTCAACTGTACCCAAGATTGATACGGATAATACCAAAAAATATAAAAGCGTTGCTGCAAACAGCCTCAAACCTTGATGAAGGTCGTATTAGCATACTCGGGAGGGTTGGACACCTCTGTAGCCATAAAGTGGCTTGAGGAAAAATACGATGCTAGAGTAGTAACTCTCACCGTGGACGTTGGGCAGCAAGAAGATCTGAAGGCTATAGCGGAGAAGGCTAAGATGCTGGGAGTCGAAAGACACTACAGCATCGACGCTAAAGCAGAGTTCGCTAAAGATTACATATATCCCTCAATTAAAGCCAACGGGCTCTACGAGGGTAAATATCCTCTCTCAACCGCACTCGCCAGACCACTTATAGCAAGCAAGCTCGTCGAAATAGCCCTAAAAGAGAAGGCTGATGCCGTCGCACACGGATGCACAGGGAAGGGTAACGACCAAGTCAGATTCGATGTAACGGTCAAAGCGCTGGCACCACAACTAAAGGTTATAGCTCCGGTGCGCGAGTGGAACCTGTCGAGAGAGGAAGAGATAAAGTATGCAAAAGAGCGTGGTGTGCCTGTTGAGGAGAAGAAATCCGTTTTCAGCATAGATCAGAATCTATGGGGTAGGTCGATAGAAAGCGGTCCGCTTGAGCAGCCTGACTTTGAGCCGCCTGAAGATGCGTTTGAGTGGGTTAAGCCGCTGTCGAAGACGCCTGATGAGCCCGGTTATGTTGAGTTGGGGTTTGAGGATGGTGTACCAGTTTCTATAGATGGCTCAGAGATGGCACCTATTGAGCTCATATCTTCGCTTAATAAGAAAGCCGGTCTGCATGGTGTAGGTGTCATCGACCACATAGAGGATAGGTTGGTTGGAATCAAGTCAAGAGAGGTATATGAGTGCCCAGCGGCTGTATGTATCCTAGAGGCGCATAGAGATCTGGAGAAGATGGTCCTAACAAGACACCAGCTGATGTTCAAGGAGCTGGTTGATAGGGAGTGGGCTTGGCTCGTCTACACCGGGCTCTGGGTTGAGCCTCTACGCAGAAACCTCGATGCATTCATCGACTCTACGCAAAAGGCGGTTAACGGAAGCGTGAGGTTAAAGCTCTATAAGGGTGGGCTGAGGGTTGTTGGCAGGAAGGCTAAGAGGTCACTTTATGATATCAAGCTCGCAACATATGATAAAACCTCCGTCTTTCAGCAGAAGGCTGCAGAGGGTTTCATAAACTTGTGGGGTCTACCCTCCGTAACCGCATATCAGTTATCTGAAAAGTAGAAGGAGGTGAGCCGTATGAAGATGAAATGTAGCGAATGTGACGCCCAGATAAATGTGCCAGACGACGCGGTTTCAGGCGAAATCGTCACCTGCCCTGACTGCGGTCTAAACTACGAAGTAGTCAAGAACGAAGACGGCGTACTTCTCAAACCAGCTGAAAGCGTGAGCGAAGACTGGGGCGAATAGTAAGCAGATGACCATAACCCTCACTCTGCTCTACGACCGCATACGCTGGGACGAAAAAGAGCTATTGGATAGTGCTAGAGCAAAGGGGCTAAATGTAAAAGAAGTCGACGCCAAAACCACCCTCCTCAATCTAAATAAAAAAGCCGATGAAGATTACGGTGACGTGGTTCTGCAGAGGTGTATAAGCCACACCAGAGGCACCTATGCCTCAGCCTGCTTAGAGAGTAAAGGCATTTTGGTTGTGAACAAAGCCTCCGTCTCAGAAATTTGTGGTAACAAGTTGTGGTGTACATTAGCCTTAATCCGAGCGGGTGTGCCGACACCTAGGACGATCATAGCGTTCACACCGGAATCCGCTTTGAAGGCTGCTGAAGAAATCGGTTACCCAGTTGTGTTAAAGCCTCTAGTAGGGAGCTGGGGGCGGATGGTGGTCGCTCTACGCGATAGAGAGGAGGCTGAAGCGATCATCGAATTAAGAAGCCAGATGAATGGCGCGCTAAACCAGATCTTTTACATACAAGAGAAGGTTGAACGGCCGCCTAGGGACATAAGATGCGTTGTAGTAGGGGATAGGGTTGTAGCAGCTGTGTATCGAGTGGCGGCTCCAGGCGAGTGGCGCACCAATGTGGCGAGAGGTGGTTCAACCGAGCCCTGCCCCTTGACTAAGGAGGTTGAGGATATCGCTTTAAAAGCTGCTCAAGCGGTAGGTGGGGGTGTGCTTGGTGTGGATATGATGGAGAGCCCGTGTGGTCTTTTGGTGCATGAAGTTAACTCTACCGTGGAGTTCAGAGGTGCGCAGAGCGTAAGTAGCACCCGCATCGCCGATGAAATAGTTGAATACGCTGTGAATCTGGTTAGAAGGTGAATGATGTGAAGATAGGCATAATAGGTGCATCAGGTTATGTCGGCGGGGAGCTGCTAAGAATACTCCTCCAGCACAGCAAAGTCGAGGTTGTCTGCGCCACATCACGAAGATACAGCGGAGAATATGTGTTCAGAGTTCACCCTAATCTGAGGGGGTTGACTGATTTACAGTTTACAGACCCTACACCGGAGCAGATAGCATCTCAATGCGACCTTGTCTTCACAGCTGTTCCGCACGGCGAGTCTGTAAAGATTATGCCGAAGCTAATAGAGAGCGGCTTAAAGATCATAGATCTGAGCGCAGACTTTAGGCTCCATAACCCAGAAGATTATGAGCGTTGGTACGGCTATAAACACCCCTACCCAGAGCTTCTAAAGCGCTTTGTATATGGTGTGCCCGAGCTTCACAGAGATGAGATAAGACAGGCGAGTTATGTTGCCTGCCCAGGGTGTATGGCAGTTACTTCAATACTCGCTTTAGCGCCGTTTATCAAAGCAGACCTTATAGATAGGAAGCATATTGTGGTCGATTCAAAGATA
>JAAOZN010000046.1 GCA_011605775.1 Nitrososphaerota archaeon
CTCGTAATTTACCATACCCGGGGCGTAAAGGAAGAGTCTGTTACCGAAGTTCTGCTTAAAGATCTGCTCTGCTTTGCTGAACAAATTTTTTAGGGAGGCGAAGGGCCGCTGAAAACAAGTATCTACTATATCCATTACTGCCCTTCATCCACCAACTCAGGAGCTTCGATCCAACGTTTAACCGGGACGTCTGAGTAGTCCCACAGCTGCATCTTTATAATCTTAATATCATCAGGCGTAGGTTGGAAGGGGTAGTTTCTTATTTCACCTATTAGCGCCTGATAGGGGGTTGAGTTTGAATAGGGTCTGTTGCAAGCACCTTCTCGATTCTTGCTTCTGCACCCAGATGTCATGAAAGGTGTGCCGCTTTCGATGCTCTCCTTTAAAGTAGCTTCTTCCACGCCGAAGTCAACTATCCTACCCCTCTCGTCAAACCTCATACGCTCAGCCCTAGCCAAACCTTTGTTGATCAAGTATCTGGCGAGTTGTATTCTCCGATACTGACCTATCGGAGGCTGCGGGTAGCTCTCCATAGGTGACTTTTCCTCTGGGAAGAATGAGAAGAGGTGCGTTAGCGCTCCGAGATCATAGGCGCGTTGAATCGCGTTAACCATGTCGTATTCACGCTCACCTAACCCTACGATCAGATGCACGCCAGCATTATACTTTCCAAAGACGCCCACAGCATCCCTCAAGATGCTCCAGTAACGCTCCCACCTATGGGGACCCCCTACTCCCCTACCTCTTAACGCATCAAAGAGGTTTGGTGTAGCGGCGTCGACTGCGACACCAACCATATCAGCACCAGCATCACGAGCCTCCTTCAACCACGCTCTATCTACAATTGTAGGCGTTATCAGAACCGAAATCTGGTCGAAGACCTTTCTAATCCTCTCAACGACAGTTATTGTATCTGCGCGAGCCCTACCATTGGTTACCATGGAGATGCAGACCCGCTCCACATGTGGACAAGTGCCATTAGCCAACCTTTCGACAACATCGTCAAGCCTAACAGCAGGCCAATCGACTCTGATGAAGCTTCGTTCAGACCAGGGAGTATCTGGTAGACGGGTGCGTGAAAGCCCGCAGTAAGCACATCTACCAACACATCCGTCTCTGTAGGTTAATAGGAGATTCAGGCAGTAGGATTTGGCGTCTCTATAAAATCTGCCGGGGACGAAGCCTAATGTCATAGCGCCAGCTAGGCTTGTGCGAACATACCGGGGGGACTCCAATTCTACCTTTCTCCAGTTTATACCCTCTTAAAGAGATTACGGTAGATGTCTACATAAGTCCAAGCCGTTCCGCTAGCAGTTGCGTAAGGTCCACGACTCTAATATTCTTCTGCGCCTTAACACCAGCTTCAGCAAGAGATTGATCACACGTTGGGCAGGCTGAAAGTACCGTATTCACACCTGTGTTTAGAAGAGAGTTGAGCCGCATTTCAGCCAACGTGGCTGACAAGGTGGGGTTGGTAGCCTTGAGCATACCACCAGACCCGCAGCAGACACCGTCTTTACCACGCTCCATCGGCTCGATAAATCTATCGGTGAGAGCTGAGATAACGCGCCGAGGTTGTTCAATCACACCGCCTAATCTAGCTAGTTCACAAGGGTCGTGGTAGGTTACAGGGTCTTCGCTCTTCTCAACTTTGATCTTTCCCTCCGCTATCCACCTATCTAACAGCTGAGTGAAGTGCAACACCTCGAAGTCTGGTTCATATCCTAATATTGCTGGGTATTCCTCAGCTAAAGCGAGTCTACAGCCTGGGCAGCCAGTAACAACGATCTTGGCGCCTGTAGATTCGATAGCCTTTACATTATGCTCAGCCAACTCCCTATATTTTGAAACTGCACCGCTCACGTAGAGCGGGTGGCCGCAGCACCATTCCCCATCCAGCAGAGTCCAGTTAGCGCCTACGTGATTCAATATGCTTGCGATAGCCTGCGCCACACTCTGCACCCTACCAGAGTATGATGTAACACATCCGACGAAGTAGGCTATATCAGCCTCCTTCTTTACAGGAGCATCCACACCCGTGTATATGACCCAGTCTCCTCTAGATTCAGCATCCATTCCGAAGACGTTCTTTCTACTGAGTATCGTGGTTTCTACTTGGGATAGGAGCTCTGGCGCTACGCCTAGTGAGAAGAAAGCTTCTCTTGCTTTTGCCCATAGGGTCGGTAGGTTTAGTTCCAGGTGGCAAGCCTCTTCGCATCTTCCACAGATCGCGCAGTCGTAGATCCTCTGCACGACCTCTTTAATATCGATTTTATCTCTGGCGAACAGCTTACCTATGAAGGATTTGTTTTCTTCTTGAAGCTGCTTCAGAAGATAGAGTCTGCCTCTTGGTGAGTAGGATTCCCAGTTAACCGCATTGTATATTGGGCATTTTTTGACACAGTAGCCGCACTGTGCGCAAGCAAAGATATCTATCTTCTGTAGAGAGGGTAGCTTAAACAGGCTCATACTACAACACCTTCCCAAAAACCCATAACGTATCCAAGAATAGTGAATAAAGTGGGGCAGGTAGAGCTAAGCCGAACTTAGACCTAGCTTCAAATGTCTTTCCAGGGTTAAGGATGTTGTTCGGATCTAGCCGCTTCTTAAGCTCGATTAGTTCTTTCTTCCGCTCCGGTTCAGACTTTTTTAGGTGGAAGGAGTTCCAGATACCGTAGCCGTATGAGCGACCTCCGTGCTTTACCGCTTCATCTATCAGCTTTTTGGTGATAGCGGTGTGTGTAAGATATTTTAGAGGCTTCCTCTCGTCACTAAGGAAAAGTGGGAAGTAGAGTACGTGCTCGGGTGAGGTAAATATCGCCTCTAGCTCCACATCCATCCCAGATTCTTTACCTAGCTTCCAGGAGTAAAGGATCATGTCATGCAGCGCCCTAACTGGAATCAGAACGTCTGACGTCAAGACGGTCGGACCCCACTTCTTTATTCTCAGCGGGTAGAAGCGCTCATTCCATTCATCCCAAGCTTCTCTACTTGGTCTAACATTACCACCGAATTCAAGAGCCACATCGCGGAAAGCCTTCATCCAACCTTCAACTTCGGCCTTAGAGCCGTTGTAGAGACCGAATAGAATTGCGCCTGATTCAGCGTCTTCTATCGATTTAATAGCCTTATCACGTCTAGCTTTTAAGAAACCAAATGCTCTTAGAACCAATGTGTCGGGCTTCGTTAACTGTAAGATGCGGTTGGCAGCCTTAAGTGCGCCTTGGAGCTGGTAGAAGTAGGCTAAGAAGGGCTCTTCCATCTCTAGCTTGGGTGCAAGCCTTAGCGTCAGGTCTAAGAAGATGCAGAGCACGCCTTCTGAAGAAAACGCTTGTTCTAATGTTAAGGGTGTCGACATCTTATCTATGGTTACTATCTCACCAGAAGGCAGGGCAACAGTAGCTTGAACTACATTATCGACAAACCTGCCATACTTAAGCGAGCCGTAGCCGAGACCACCAGTAGCAGCCCAGCCTCCGACTGTAGAGCTTGGGGAGCTTGAAGGGCAGACTGGTAGACGCCAGTCGCTACCCTCTAGCAGATTGATTAGACTCTGCCACACTACACCACACTCTACCTTGAGCAGGCCACTCTTCCTATCAAACTCAAGTATACGATCCAAGCCGGTTAGATCCAAGAGTATCCCGCCTTTAGTCGGCACCGCACCACCATAGCCCCAGGTAGCCGCACCACGTGGGGTAACAGGTATCCTATACTTGTTAGCGATCTTTAAGACCTCTGACACTTGCTCCTTCGTTCTCGGTTTAGCGACCAGATCTGGGGTGCTCTTAAAGAGCCAAGAAACTTCGCTTGGTAGTGGTGCGAGGTCGTGGCTGTAAACCTTCCTCTCTGCGTGTAGGTCTGAAACGTTCTGCTCACCTAAAACGGTTAAGAGTTCTTGTTTTATGTTCATCCTCTAATCTCTAATTGTGTAGCTCTCTTTATATGTCGATACCAATTAGTCTATATTATGATAAAGAAAATAAATAGAAGGTGAAGCGCACTTATAATGCGCCATCTCTCTACTTCGCTAGCTGCTCTATTTCCTCTTCGAGGTTTAATGGTCTAAAGACGGCAACCCATCCTCTTCCGGTTGGGTCTTTGTTCAGAAGCGTGGGGTCAGCTCTTAACTCTTCATTCACTTCTTGGATTGAGCCAGAGATCGGTGCCCTAAGTAGGACTATGCGCCTCCCTGATTCGATGGATCCGAAGGGGTAGCCTCTACCCACATATCTGCCTTTTGGTAGAACTCTAACGAACTCTATGTTACCCACCTCTCTTTGGAGTTTGTCTGTGATGCCTACTCTGACTGACAGAGCTGATGGGTTCCCTTCTACCTTCGCCCAGATCTCATCCGGCGAGACCACCACTTTACCCACAATCTCCTCGAGCTTACTTCTTTTAGCCATCCACATCACCACCTTAAAGTTAGTTACGACTCTATATAGAGTTCTCCGTGATGATATTAATACAGGTTAAGTTGGCATAAACAATATAAGGCAGAAGAGCAATAACCCTTCTGTATGAAGCCTCAGATGCGAAGGGTTGTGAAACTGGGAAGATCGACACTAGCGGTGACGCTGCCGAAAGAGTGGGTCGAAGCGGTGAAGCTGAAGAAAGGAGATTATGTTTTGGCCGAAGAGGGGGAAGAGAACGCGCTGAGAATATCTAAGCTAAAAGAGAAGTTCTACACTGCACCGAAAGTCTGTGTAATAAATGTAGACTCTATCAGATCCAAGACTCTTCTCGACAGATTGATTATAGGAGCTTATAACGTGGGGCACGAACTGATTTGGTTACAGTCTCGGCGAGGCTTTAAACCCGAGCAGATGATTGAAGTAAATAAGGTTCTGCAGAAGCTCGTCGGTCTGCACATTGTCGAGCAGACAGAGAACATAGTGTTGCTTCAAAGCCTCGCTGACCCTAGTAAGCCTTCACTTGATAATTCAATAAGAAGGCTACATCTACTAACCTACTCTATGCTCGATAACATCGTGCGCGCCCTTAATGAGTGGGATAAGAGCCTTTTAGAGAATGTTTTGTTTACTGGAGGTGAATGCGACAAGATCTATTGGCTGATAATAAGGCAGCTTCTCACTGCTGTAAGCGACAAATCCGTATCTGAAAGTTTGGGTGTAAAGTCTTATCTCTGGCTTGTCGGGAACAGAGCGGTAGTCAGGATTCTCAAGACGTTGATTAGGCATAATGAGAGTATTTGTAAATGGGTTATGAAGATGATAGAACACGGCGTCAAACCAGACAAAGAGACTTTAAGTAAAGTTATGGATTTAGGTAGATATGTCCTACAAACTCAGACGGATACGATAGAAGCTTTGCTTGTGCGAGATATAGAAAAGGCAAACAGCATCATAGATGAAGTTATTGAGAAGGCTGAGGATATAGATGCGATGGTTGTTAACATGACCAGCGCCGTAGCCGATGAAATCGTTAAAGCGGCGCTGCTAAACGTGATCGCTGAGCTGAAGTGCAGCATACTTGATATGAAATCCATTGCAGAGATAGCGATAAACAGAGGAACAGAGGAGTCAGGGAGCTACATAACCATTGAAAGCGGTGTTAGAAGCGAAGAAACTTCTCTGCGCGAATCTGTTAGTAAAGGGAGTAGATGACTAGTTTGATAGATGTTGATGAAGAAGAGACTGGTCTCCTTAAGGCTTGCTTGAACTGTAAATCTTGCATCAGCTTTTGCGCAGTAGAGAGTGAGGGGGGGCTACGCCCTCTGCCAAGCATTATAGCAGAAGGGTTGCTGATAGAAGCTAATCGACATAGCACAGCAGATGTAGCTCGTAAGATGAGGGTGTTAGAGGATACTTATAGATGCGGGTTGTGCGGTAGATGCTCAAGCTGTAGTTATCATTTGGACATAGTGGCGAGCTCTTATAGGCTTAGAAGAATTCTTGCGGAGAAAGGGTTGATGCCTGAACCGCTTCTAAAGCTACGCAACTCAATAAGGGAGAGCCGAAACTCTTTCGGTGCTGACGCGCAGGCAAGAAGTATGTGGATAGACTACGTAGGGCTTACAAAGATTCGCATAAATAAGGCGGCGGATACACTATACTTCGTTGGCTGCACACCCTCTTATAGATCACAAGGGCAGGACATAGCGTATGCAGCATCCTTGGTCTTAAACAGGGTAGGCGAAGATTGGGCGGTCTTAGGTGCGGATGAATGGTGCTGTGGAGCCCCTCTTTTAGCCATAGGCGCTTGGGAGGAGGCTGAAGAGCATGCTAAGCATAACGTTGAGTTTATAGAGTCACTTGGTGTTAAATGTGTTGTTTCAAGCTGCCCCTCCTGCGTCAACACGCTGAAAAACTATTACCCTTCGCTTATTAGGCGCCAACCAACCTTTAAGGTGTATCACCTCGTTGAGGTTCTAGCTGAAAGAGTAGGGCAAGGCGCTTTGAGTGATGTTAAAAAGAGCGATGTGAAGATTATTTACCATGATCCTTGCCAACTCTCTAGAGCATTAAGGGTGTTCAAGGAACCTAGGCAGATATTGAGAAAAATCGCCAATAAGGTTCTGGAGTTCCCTGAGCAAGGTGTTGAAACGAGATGCTGTGGTGCTGGTGTTGGTGACATCATAGAGGTCGTTGATCCAGCTGCTAGACTCGAGGCTGCTGGGCGGAGACTCTTGCAAGCTGGTTTAGTGGGGGCAGATGTAGTAGTTTCAGCTTGCCCTGATTGTAAAATAGCGCTTTCGGATGCTGCTAGGAAGGTCAAAAGCGGTATAGAGGTCTTAGATATACTAGAACTTTTAGCCATCCAAGCTGAGTTAACCTAGCTAGCTACTTCAATCTCACCCTCTACATCGATCTTTAGTGGTGAGCTTAGATCCGCTAGGAGAGGGCAGTAGTTTCGTGCCAACTCTATGCACTTCCTCCCCACCTCCACCTGATCTTTATCCACCCTTATACGCAGAGTAGCGCGAATATCCTGGAGGCGATAACCTTGCCCAGTCTGAACACGTCTACTGCTTATCGTGCACTGGAGGAGACGCAGCTTCAATCTATTCGTCTTTCTGAAGTGAAGGAAGGTTATCATGAGGCAGCCAGCTATCGCGCCCAGAAAGAGCTCATCGGGGGCTAGATGACGCCCTAGGCCACCGAACTCAGGAGGGAGATCTACTTTAATTGTTATGCCCCTCGTGGTAATTTCAGCACCACTCTGCTCATCCCAGTCAGCCCTTAGAGTATATGTAACAACCTCAGGATTAGCCCTCTCCATATATGCTGTAGGAGCGAGGGGCGAAATAAAAACTTTTTTTAAAATAAATCGAGCGTAGGGTAAGGCTTTTATCATACATTGACAAACAAGTGTGGAGATGGCTCATGGTTAAGCTGCACGAAAAATATGAGTTCCCTGAAGGGCTTCACTACTCAAAGGATCATCTTTGGCTTAAAATAGAGGGGGAGAACGTTAGGGTAGGCATCACAGACCTAGCGCAGCAAGCAGCAGGACCTATCGTCTTCGTGAGGCTTATGCCAAAAGGAAGAGTTGTCGAAGCAGGTAAGCCCCTCGGCACAATGGAGACGGGTAAGTGGGTAGGTCCACTAAAATCACCCGTTTCAGGCACGATCGTTGAAACCAACGAGAGGCTCAAGACAGAACCCAAGCTTCTCAACTCAGATCCTTACGGCGAAGGGTGGGTTGCGGTGCTTAAGCCATCGAAGCTTAACGAGGAGCTCAAAAATCTAATAAGCGACTTGAATGTGCTCAACGAGTGGCTTAAAGAGGAGATACCTAAGATTATAAAGAAGTAGGAAGCAGAGGTGCCCTACGGCACCCCATATTTTTACTCGATTGACCGTAGCACCAGCTCATTTATGTCCATAACTTTGAGACTCTTCCCGTGCTTCGGCACCGCCTTCAGGAAGATGCGTTTACACTGCCCACAAGCTGTGATTAGCGCTTCAGCACCGGTTCCCTCAGCTTCATCTAAAACGGTCTTGGCTAGCTTATAGGGTAGGTTTTCGTCAACCATCTCTACGTCTCCGCCTCCACCGCAGCACCAAGATTTGTCTCTGCTATTAGGCATATCCTTGAATGTCAGCTTCGGGATGCTGTTAATAACTTCACGCGGCTCATTATAGACGCCTGAGTTGCGCCCTAGATCGCAGGGGTCGTGGTAGGTTACCTTCATTTCAAGCGGCTTCGGCTTGACCCTACCTTCTTTGATCATCTCGTAGAGTAGCTGTGAACTATGGAGCATCTTAACACCGGGTAGGTGAGGTGCGTATTCGTGCACCCAGGTATGGTAGCAAGATGGGCAGGAGAATGTTATGATCTTGGGGTTCAAAGCCTTCACTCGCTCAATGTTATGTTCTTTAAGCCAATCGAGTTCCCTCCGCATACCAGCGAGTATGAGGGGGTAGCCGCAGCACCACTCTTCACTCCCCAAGCAGATGTACTTTAGACTCATCTTGTCTAAGAGTGTGGCTGTAGCAACAGCTATATCTTGTATGGTTGGGGAGTATGAGGTCATGCATCCCACGAAATAAACCGCTTCACATTCGGTTTGCTCAACTTGGCCCAAGAAGTTTACCTGTGTAGGCGCATAGTCACCCCAGAAGGTTCGCTCGCTGTAGGGTAGGTTAAAGACGTTGTAGTTGCTCTTCAACCCCTCCTTCATAAGATCGAAGTTCTTCGGGTATAGATTCTGCTGCACAAAGTACTCTCGAATCGCTATGCCGAGAGATCTAGTATCGATACCTATTGGGCAGAAGGTGCGGCATCTACCGCAGGTTGTGCATCTAAAGAGCCCCTCGATATAAGAGTTAAGGCGCTCCCTCGGCAGATTTAATCCAAAGATCTTAGCTCCTAAGCCGTGCTGCTTCCTTAGAATCTGTCTGAAGCCCCGTATAAGCGCTGCGTAGCTCTGGGGGAAGTTTACTGAGGGATCTTGCTTCGCAATTCTGTAGACTGTGCATTCGTCTTTGCAGATCTCACATCGCGTGCAGCCATCCAATTCTATTAGCTGTTTAACGGTAAGCGGCAGACGCTTCCTAGAGTCTTTCATCTACGCTCACCTCCCACTGAGTTGACAAGCATGGTTAGAGGCGCGGCGAAGGCGTGCCAAAGCCTACCGGTGTAGGGTATGATGCCGAAGAATAGACCTAGGAAGAAGCCTGCGGTAGGCCATAGGATGGAGTAGAGTAGAGAGAGCTGGGCTTCACTCAAAGGTGCTAGGAGGAGAGAAATAGCATAAGCAACAAACATGAATTGGCTCCCAGGCGGGCTGCCGTACTTCACTATGGTAACGGCTTCGGCTATATATCTGAATATGAACCAGATCACAGGTAGGAATAGGAGGACGGCGTCTTCTCGCGTAGCTGCTTCAAAGTGCTTCTTAAAGAAGCGCCGATGCACAGCAAGAAGCTCAGCGAAGAAGAGGACCATAGCCATACTCAAGTTGTCGATAAAAAAGTAAGCAGACCAAAGAGGCGTTTGCAGATCTTTAACTTCTTCGAATATGTATGCTGGGAAGAAGGGTGATCTGAAGAACTCGTTAAGGAAAGCTTCCACTGTAGAGACTCCTGCAACTATATCAGCGAGTATGTGGTTGATGAGGATCAGCAGCACATAGAAGGTTACAAAAGAAGCCTTCTCTAACCCTCTTAGCCGATCTACTGTGTAGAGGCGCTTCTGTCCGAAGATGTTTACTATAAATGTGCGTATTATAGTTAGCAGTTGTCTGCTAAATATTGTTTTAATAACTGTCACTAACGTACTGGATACGCTTTCTGAGCCAAGTAACCATAACCTTAGGTTAAGTAGGGCACCTATGATGAAGGCGATTACTCCTACTGCGAAGAATGCTGCAGCTATAGTAACAGGATCAAACATACCCTAACTCACCTTGTTAACATATCTGGTATATACTGACATAACAACAGTTGAAGAAAGTGGGAAACAGTAGGTTTCAAAAAAAGAGAGAACCCCCCGCTTAGCCTCTTGCGATCCTCTTGTAGAGCCGCTTCTTGCTATCGTAGATGTTGACTTCCAGAGGCATCTGCCCTAGTAATGCGTGTGTACCGCAGGCTAAGCAGGGGTCATACGGTCTGAAGGCCATCTCAACCATGTTGAGTAACCCATCGTTGAC